>CAMPAF010000045.1 GCA_946631535.1 uncultured Verrucomicrobiota bacterium | reverse complement strand
ACGGACGAGGAGTGGGTGGACCCGCGCCTCGACCTCGTGCGCCAGCTGATCGAGTACAAGAAGTTCAAGGACGCCGCCGGCAGGCTCGCCGAGTTTGAGGTGCTGGCGCAGGAGTCCTTCGACTACGGCGGCGGCAGGCCGAAGTTCGAGAAAACCGCGGCCGATGCGGCGGACGCGCTCGCGCACATTGACCTCTTCGACCTGCTGACGGCCTTCCAGGAGGTGCTTGCTCGCCTGAACGAGGTGCCGCAAGAGGAGCTGAAGGGCATGCGCTGGAGCGTGCCCGACAAGATGGACATGATCATCGAGCGGACACGCGCGGAAGGGCAGATAGCCTTCTCTCGCCTGTTCAACGAGCGGTCGCCGCGCGGCGAGGTGATCGTGACGTTCCTGGCCCTGCTGGAGTTGCTGCGGCAGCACCGCATCATCGTGTACCAGAACGCGGCGTTCCACGAGATAACGGTGCTGCCGTCGAAAGAGATGCCGGACGACAAGCCGCTGGAGGCGCCGGACGATTATGGTGGTTGAAAGGTTAAAGAGTTAACAGTTTAAAGAGTTGCGAGTGCCATGAAGAAGGACAGAGGACAAAGGACTAGGGACAAAGGATTGAGGTTTTCACCTCTGTCGACTGCCCTATGTCTTTTGTCCTTCCAACAATCAAACTAAGGGCTTGCAGTGGAAGAAGAGAACGTACAGAGTGCGGAGAACGCGCAGAACGAGATGGTGGATCTCGAGGAGACGCCGGTCGAGGAGCCGGCGGCCGCCAAGGTGCCGTTGCCTCCGGCGAAGCCGAAGGAGCCGCGCATTGCGCCGCCGTCGTCCCTGCAGGAGATAATTGGCGCGCTGCTGTTCGCGTCCGAGTCGCCGCTGACGGCGACTGACCTGCGCGAGTGCGTGCGCGGAGTCGAGCCGGAGGAAGGAGAGTCGTCCGAGGTCATGGACGTGTACCACACGTGCACGTCGCGCGAGATCGAGCAGGCGATCCACGGGCTCGAGAAGGAGCTAGAGCGATCGGGATGCGGCTTCCGCCTCGTATGCGCGGGCGGGGCGTACCGCCTGCAGACCGTCCCCACGTGCGGGCGCTACGTGCGCGCGCTGCTTCATCTGGACCGTCCGAACCGCCTTTCGCGGGCGGCGCTGGAGACGCTTGCCATCATCGCCTACCGCCAGCCGATCACCAAGGCCGAGATCGAGCAGATCCGCGGCGTGGCGGTGGATACGATCGTGAAGACGCTCGTGGACCTTCAGCTCGTGCGGCTCGTGGGCCGCAGCGAGCTGCCGGGGCATCCGTTCCTCTACGGCACGACGCCGCTCTTCCTGGAGCATTTCGGACTCGCGTCGCTGGGCGAGCTGAATGCGATCGATCCCACGCTCCAGCGGTCGAATCCGCGCGAGCGCGCCAAGCTGTTCCAAAAGAAGGAAAAGCCGGCCGACCAGCCTGACCTGCCTGACCAGTCGCAGGCTGCGGAGGAGGCAAAAGCCGAGACTGCGCCCGCGTCGAGCGCGCCGGAGTCGGATGATGCGGCCAGTGAGCCACAGGACAATGCGGAGGATGACGAGTTCATCGACGACACGCCAGAAGGGCTAGAGGACGACGACGATGAACTGGATGATGACGAAATTGACGACGAGGACGATGACGACCTCGACGACGAGGATGATGATGACGATATCGACGAAGACGATGATGAAGAGGAGGATGATGATGACGAATGAGCATGGTGTGCGGACTTTAAGGCCGCTGGTGGCTTTGCTGTTGGCCATGGTCTTGGCCGGGTGCGACAACGGAATGTCGATCTCGGAAATCGAGGCGAAGGAGCGCGCTTCCCGGTTGTACACGACCGCCATGGAAGACCTGCAGGCGGGGCGCACGGATCCTGCAATCCGCGGCTTCGAGCAGGTGCTGGTGCAGGAGCCCCGCAACTATCTGGCTCATTTCCAGCTTGCCACCTTGCTGCAGGACATCAAGAAGGACTACATCGGCGCGATTTCGCACTACAAGTCCTATCTCCTGTTCCGTCCGACGTCCGACAAGGCTACCATAGCCTCCGACCGGATGCGCGTCTGCGACACGCTTCTCAGCGCCGAATATCTGCGCAAGGCCGGCGGGAAGGCGACGGAGAAGCTCTCTGACGAGAACGCCAAGATTGCGGAGGAGGCGAAGAAGCTGCGCGAGCAGGTGAAGAAGCTGGAGGGGCAGCTGGCGCAGGCGCAGGCGCAGGTTGACCGTTTGAGCGAGGAGAACGGGCGATACCGTCGCCAGATCGGCGGACTCGGCGCCGATGCCGAGACGGGCGGATCCCGCAAGCACTTGACGAAGAGCGCGTTGGCGGAACTAAAGGATATGGAAGGCGAGAGGCAGCGTCGGCGGTTGCGTCCGACGGACGCTGAACTTCTCGACGATGACGCGCCCCCAGAAGATCGCGCGCGCATTGCCGCCGAGCTAAAGCGCGAGAAAGAGGCGCTGGCGCGGGACGAGGCGGAGGAAGGCAAGGCGAAGCCTGCCCCGAAGGCGACGGGGGCTGTAGCCTCCGCATCATCCACGCCGGCTGTCAAGGGCAAGGAAGGCCAAGGCGGTGGGGCATTCGATTCCTTCTGGAACAAGGATGGACAGAAGAAGTCGGCAGGCCGTCCCGAGACGTACGTCGTGCAGCAAGGGGACACGCTCTCGAAGATATCGAGACGCTTCTACGGCACGCCGGCCAAGTGGCGGGCCATCCGCGAGGCGAACAAGGCCGTCATACCGTTTGACGGACGTCTGAGCGCTGGCCAGGAGATTCGCCTTCCCTGACAGGAGAAAGCATGGCTGCATTGCGAACATCACTTGTAAAACGCCGTCACGCCTATACGAGCGCGGACATTCCATGGGCTTTGGATGTGGGGAATGGCGCGGACGCCGAGGACGTGATGCGGCATGGACGATGGCGCCTGTTCCACTATCTTTCTGGCGGCGGGATGAGCGCATTCGGACGTCCGAGCGGGCGCGAGCTGCAGCTCCGCAGGCAGAATCGTTTTTTGTGGGTTGCGGCTGCCTTGGCCGCTGCCTGGGTGATTTTCAGCATCGTTTGACAATTTTCCGGAAAGGATATGAAATGAAAAAGATTACATTAGGTTCGTTGTTTGCGGCATTGGCGTTGGGCATGCAGGCTCAGGATGCCGTCTCGGCCCGCGCGGCCTACCAGGAGCGCCAGGCGCTTGCCGAGGTTCCGCGCCTTGTGCAGCAGTTCGACCAGTTGGCGGTAAACCAGGACGAGATTGTCCAGCGCCTGCTGAAGGTCGAGGCCGGCAGCAGCTCCGAAGCCGCGCTACGCGCCGAGATCGAGGCGCTGCGTGCCGAGATCGCGGAGCTAAGGGCGTCGTTGCGCCGCGAGCAGGACGCGATGCGACGCGAAATCGTGGCCGACCTGGCAAAGCGCATCTCCACGCTTACGCCGCCGCCGCCCGCTCCGGTAGCCCATGCGGTCGCAACCCGTCCGTCGGCTGGCGGCCGCCCTGCGCAGCACCAGCCGCCGCCACCTGTCGAGATAGGGCCTCACTACGAGTATGTCGTGGAGAAGGGACAGACCCTGTCGCTTATCGCGGAAGGTTTCGGCACGTCCGTGCAGAAGATCCTGGCCGCAAACCCTGGGCTGAAGCCGAACATGCTCCGCGTAGGGCAGAAGCTCATAATCCCCGCCGAGGACGTTCCGCCGCCCGCCAAGAAGGGCGGCAAGGGCAAGAAGTGAGGGGAATGTGCAGAGGCGCTGGACGGGCCATTTTTCGGCTCTTAAAATTGGCGGTTGAAATCCGGCCGCCGATTTTATATACTATTCGTTCAATTTCGCAAAGCACACAAGAGGTATAGAAATGAGTTCAGATTCATCGATGCGCAACGATATCTGGAAGTGGCTCTCGCTTCTGATCATCGCCGTATTCTCGATCTACGTCACCTTCCCCGTAAAGGAGAAGCTACGGTTCGGGCTTGACTTGAAGGGCGGCACGTCCTTCACGCTCGGCGTGGACACGGACAAGTTGCGCGAGACGATCATCGCGGACAATCCGTCCATCACGAACGAGACGGGTGCCATCGAGCGGAAGATCCAGGAGACGCTGAAGGGTGCGGACGCGCGCATCATCCAGGTTGTCCGCCGCCGCGTGGACGGCATGGGCATGAACGAGCCCGTGATCCAGGGAATGAAGGACCACCGCCTGCTCGTGCAGTTGCCGGGTATCGACGAGGAGACCCGCAAGGCGGCGAAGAAGTCGCTGCAGTCGGCGGCGTTCCTCGAGTTCCGCCTGACTCACCCCCAGAACGACGAGCTCGTCTCCAAGCTGTTCTCCTCCAAGGCCTGCCCCGAGGGCTTCGAGCCGGGCGGCAAGGGGGGCTTCGTCAAGAGCACCAACTACAACGAAGTGGTCAAGTCGCCCGGATACGCGACGCGCCTGGCGTCGTTCCGCGTGCCCGAAAGGCGCCGCTACCAGTTCATGCTCCAGAAGGAGGACGACGGCTCGTTCCGTCCTGCGTTCGTGAGCCGCATGCCGCCTGCCAAGGAGCGGGTGACGGGCGAGTACCTCACCTCCGCGTGGGTGGAGCGCGATCCGATGCGCGGCCTGACGATCCAGTTCAAGTTCAACTCCAAGGGCGCCCGCCTCTTCTCCGAGGTGACGCGCAACTACATGGCAGGCGGTCCGAAGAACAGGACGGGGCAGGGACGCCAGCTGGCCATCATCCTGGACGACACCCTGATCTCTGCGCCTGTCATCCAGAGCGAGATCGGCTCCGAAGGGCAGATCACCGGATCCTTCACGCCCACGGAGGCGCAGCAGCTGGCCAACGACCTGAACGCCGGTGCGCTTCCCGCGCCGCTCAAGCTGCTGGCCGAATCTTCGGTCTCGCCGACTGTGGGCGAGGACGCGAAGCACGCCGGCCTTGTGGCCGCGGTGCTCGGCTTCACGCTTGTCGGCATATTCATGCTCATCTACTACTGGTACGCCGGCCTTGTGGCTGACATCGCGCTCTTCCTTGACGTGGCGCTCCTTCCGGCCGCGCTCGTCATGGTGGCGAACCTGCTCGGCGTGTTCGCGAAGGACGCCTCGATGGGCGCCGCCGGATCGCTGCAGCTGCCTGTGCTCACAATGCCCGGCATAGCGGGCCTCGTGCTGACGCTCGGCATGGCGGTCGACGCGAACGTGATCATCTTTGAGCGTATCCGCGAGGAGTTCAACGCCCAGGCCTCCACGGGCACGGCCCTGAAGAACGGCTACGGGCGCGCGTTCACGGCGATTCTCGACTCCAACATCACGACGATCGTGACGGGCGTCATCCTCTTCATCGTGGGCACCGGTCCCGTGCGCGGCTTCGCGATCACGCTCACCGCCGGCGTGCTGATCTCGATGTTCACCGCCGTCGTAGTGACGCGCCTCGTGTTCGACAACACGACGAAGCCGGAGAGCATGAAGCCCTTCAAGATGCTCAACATCTTCAAGAAGGTTCCGAACGTGAACTTCGTCGGCATGGGCAAGGTCACGACCATCGCCTCTGCGGCGATCATCGTCGTCTCGCTCGCGATCTTCTTCGTCCGCGCAGCCACGAACCGCGCGTCCGTGCTTGCCGTGGACCTTACGGGCGGCACGTCGCTCGTCTACTCCGTGGACCAGGCGAAGAAGCCTGCGGTGGGCGATGTCCGCAAGGCGCTCGACAAGTTCGACAACGCAACCGTCATCCAGTACCAGGAGGGCGTTGGCGATTCGACGCTCCTCGTGAAGACGGGCGAGACGGCCGAGACCGAGAAGGGCAAGGCGCTTGAGAACAGCGACGTGGCGGCGCACGTGACGAAGCTCCTCCAGGCGGCGTTCCCAGACGCGGGCATCAAGCAGGTGTCCGTGGACGAGGTCGGCTCGATGGTGGGCGCGGACCTCAAGAAGTCCGGCACCTGGGCCGTGATCCTATCGCTCTGCGCGATCCTCATCTACGTGGCGTTCCGCTTCGAGTTTGGCTTCGGCCTCGGTGCGCTCGTGGCGCTCGCGCACGACGCGCTCATCTCGCTGGGCCTCTTCTCGCTCTGCGGGCGGCAAGTGTCGCTCCTCGTGATAACGGCGATCCTCACGATCATCGGCTACTCGGTCAACGACACGATCGTCGTGTTCGACCGTATCCGCGAGGACCTGCGCAAGGACCAGAAGACCGGGTTCAAGGAACTCTGCAACCGGGCGCTCAACGAGTGCCTGAGCCGCACGGTGATCACGTCGGTGACGACGTTCTTCGCGGTGGTGGCGCTGTTCGCGTTCGGCGACGGCTCGATCTTCGACTTCGCGCTCACGATGCTCATCGGCGTCATCGCGGGCACGTACTCCTCGGTGTTCATCGCGACGCCCGTGATGATGTGGTGGTTCAAGGGGCGGCGTCCCCAGTTCACTTCCCAGCCGGCTACGGACAGGAAGTAATGGGAAAGGAAAAGCCATGAATATCGAACTGCTCAAGAAAGCCCACGAGCGCGTCTCGTCCATCCCCGTGCTGGTGAACCTCATCTCCAAGCGCGAAAAGCAGCTGATCGCCGGCGAGAAGCCGCTTGTCCGCCCGATCTCGTCCGACGAGGACAAGGTGGACACGGCCCTTCGCGAGGTCGCGGAAGGCAAGCTGATCTCCGAAGTTGACTTCGACGCCATCGACCGTGCCGAGGAGGCGAAGACGCGTTGGCGCCGCCATGCCGCGATGAAGTCGATCTTCGCGGATTGACGCGGCGCGCCGTGAAAGGCGCTCGTTATGGCCGAAAAGAAGAAGAAGCCAGCTTCAGGCGACCTGGCCGTCAACAGGCGAGCGTGGCATGACTATTCCGTACTCGAGAAGATCGAGTGCGGAATTGCTCTGACTGGCACCGAGGTGAAGGCCGTGCGTGCGGGCGGCGCGTCGCTTGCCGGCTCGTATGGAGCCGTGCTTGGGGGCGAGCTGCAGGTGGTGCAGATGCACATCCCCGTCTACGAGTTCGGCAACCGATTCAACCACACGCCGTTGCGCAACCGCAAGCTATTGGTCCACCGCAAGGAGATCGCCGAGCTGAAGATGAAGACGGAGGCGAAGGGACTTACGCTCATTCCCCTGCGTCTCTACCTGAACAGGGGGCGTATCAAGCTGGAGCTGGGCGTGTGCCGCGGCAAGGCGCAGCACGACAAGCGCGAGGCGCTGAAGAAGAAGTCCATCGACCGCGACCTCGACCGCTGGAACCGCTAGCAGTGTTCCAGCGGGAATTTTCCGTTTGCATCCCGCCGCCGTTTGTGCGATAATGCCGCACATGAATACGACACGTAGAGAATTTATCTGCTCGGCGGCCGTTGCCGCCGGGGGGTTGCTCGCCGGACGCGCGGAGACCCGTCCGGCACCGTTCTACCGCGGAGCGCTCCTCCACCTCGGCTCCAACATGTGGGGCGACTACCCTGCGGGACCTGACGACCTCGCGAAGAGCGCCGAGGAGGAGAAGACGCGTCCCAACCCCGTGGGGCCCGCCGGATCGCCGACGCCGTACCACAGCTATCTACAGTGCCGCGACGACCTGTGGCGCAAGTCCATAGACCGCATGGCGGAGAAGAAGATGAACCTCGTGTTCATCGACCTCGGCGAGGGCATCGCCTATCCCAGCCACCCGGAGCTCGCCGTGGCGGGCACGTGGAGCGTGGAGAAGACGCGCGCCGAGCTTGCGCGCATCCGCTCGCTCGGGATGGAGCCCATGCCCAAGCTCAACTTCTCCACATGCCACGACTCGTGGCTCAAGGACTACCACCGCATGGTCTCCACGAAGACCTACTACAAGGTGGTCGCGGACGTCATCGCAGACGTGTGCGCGATCTTCGACAAGCCCGCGCTCTTCCACCTGGGCTTCGACGAGGAGGTACCGGTGGCCGGCAAGAACCTCTTCCACGCCACCTTCCGCCAGGGCGAGCTCTGGTGGCACGACCTCCTCTACACCATCAAACAGGTTGAGCGCAACGGGTCGCGCGCCGTGATGTGGTCCGACAAGATCTGCGACGGGCGCGAGGCGTTCCTCGCCCGCATGCCGAAGGATGTGCTGCTTTCTCCGTGGTACTACGGCACGAACTTCAGCGAGAAGAACCTCGCGTGGGACGCATCCTACGAGAAGAAGAACGGCACCTGGGAGGTCCAGCGCAACCTCGCCGCGTCGTTCGTCGCGCTCAACGACGCCGGCTACGACCTCCTGCCCTGCACGTCCAACTGGTCGCGCGACGAGGCGGCGGAGGCGCTCGTCTCGTTCTGCAAGGCCCGCCTCGACCCGAAGCGTCTCAAGGGCATCTACACCGCCCCGTGGAACCGCACGATCCCCGACGAGCCGAAGAAGAAGCGCATCACCAAGACCCTCGAGGGCATCGACCTCTTCGCGGCGGCGATGGACAAGCACTATCCGCTGCCGAACTGACGCATCATGGTAGGCATCTCAAAGCTCTACTGCGGCACCGTCGAGGCGTCCGACAGGCTTCGCTACCGCGCTGGCGCGCACCGGCGGCCCGTGGTGGTGTGGAACTGCACGCCCGCCTGCAACCTCTCCTGCTCCCACTGCTACGCGGCCACCGCCGGCGAGCAGAAGGTCATGGGCACCGGCCAGGCGATCGCCGTCATCGACGACCTGGCGGACTTCGGCGTGCCCGTGCTGCTGTTCTCGGGCGGCGAGCCGTTCGCGCGTCCAGACATCCGCGCGCTCGCCGCCCACGCGAAGGCGCGCGGACTGCGCGTCACGTTCTCCACGAACGGCACGCTGATAGACGACGCCTGCGCCGACTGGATACGCGACCTCGGCGTCGCGTACGTGGGAATCTCCATCGACGGCACGGAGGCCATCCACGACGCGTTCCGCCGTCGGCTAGGCGCCTATCATCTGGCGCTGGACGCCATCCGGCGCCTGCGCGACCGCGACGTCAAGGTGGGCTTGCGCGTGACGATGACGCGCGACAACGTGCGCGCCATCCCCGCCATCTTCGACCTCATGCGCGCCGAACGCGTGCCGCGCATCTGCCTCTACCACCTCGTATACACCGGCCGCGGCAGGGAGATTGCCGCCACGGACCTGAGCCACGACGAGGCGCGCGCCGCGCTCGAGACGATCATCGCCGAGACTAAGGCCTGCTTCGATGCCGGCTTCCCCGTGGAGGTGCTGACGGTGGACAACCCGTGCGACGGGATTGCCCTCTACCTGAAGATGGCGGCGGAAGGGCATCCGAACGCCGAGAAGGCGCTAGAGCTGCTTACGCTAAACGGCGGCAATTCGTCTGGCGAGGGCATCGGGTGCATCTCGTGGGACGGCACTGTCTATCCCGACCAGTTCTGGCGCAACCGTCCAGTCGGCAACGTGCTGGAGAGGCCGTTCTCCGAGATATGGGGTAATCCGCCGCCCGGCTCGCTGCTAGACTTGCTGCGCCACAAGAAGGAACACGTCAAGGGCCGATGCCGCACCTGCCGCTGGCTCGGCCTCTGCGGCGGCAACTTCCGCGCGCGCGGCGAAGCCGTCACTGGCGACATGTGGGGCGAGGACCCCACTTGTTACCTGACTGACGAAGAAGTGAAGGACTCGTGACCGAAAGGATTTCCCATGAAGGGACACGCTGAAGAATCCAGAACCAAGTTGGACGGCGCAGCAGCTATCATCCTCTGCGCAGGCAAGGGGACGCGCATGGGGGACGACTCGAAGAACAAGGTATGCTTCGACTGCGCCGGCGTGCCGGTGATCCGGCGGATCGTGGCGAACATGCGCGCCGGCGGAGTGAGGCATTTCGTGATCGTCGTAGGCCATCGCGCCGAGAGCGTGATGGCCGCGCTGGACGGCGAGCGTGGCGTGGTGTACGCATACCAGATGGAGCAGAAGGGGACAGGGCACGCGACCGGGTGCGGATTGCGCGTGCTCGAGGACATCGGGTTCGCGGGGCCGGTGATCGTGTCGATGGGCGACAAGATCGTCTCTACGCGCATCGTGGCCGAGATGCTCTCCGAGCAGACGGGCCATGCCGCCGTCTGCGGAGTGCAGCCGCGCGAGGAGCATCCAAACGGCGGGCACGTGATGTTCGCCGACGGCAAGCCGCTCGGCATCATCGAGCATGCAGATGCATTGCGCGCGCAACGCACGGGAACGCCAATTGAGCTGGCGGGGCGCCAGTTCGCGGGAGACGAGGCCCTTTCCGCGCCAGACGTGAACACGGCGTTCTACTGTTTCGATTCGCGCGCGCTTGCGCGCGAGCTCGCCACCGTGGGCGCGGACAACGCGCAGGGCGAGATATACCTCACGGACACGATCGAGCGCTTCGCCGCCAAGCAGGAGCTTGGCGTATATCGCGTGACAGACCCGGACGACATGCTGACCTATTCCACAAGGCCGGAGCTTCGGAAGATCGCGCGCAAGTTCCTGCGCCCCGCATCCGCATTGCTGGCGGATTCGCCGGACACGCGTACCATCTCGCTCCTTCAGGCTTTCATCGGCACGTACGGAGATCGGCCCGTCGTGCTGGCGCGCGCGCCGGGGCGCGTCAACCTGATGGGGCGGCACATCGAGCATCGCGGCGGCGGCGTGAACGTGATGGCCGTGGCCTACGACACGCTTGTCGTCGCCTCGCCGCGCGACGACGACGAGATCCATTACGCGAACTGTGCGGCATGCTATCCGTCCGGCTCTTTCTCTGTGGAGGCAGAGCTCGCGCCGGCCTTGTCGGGGGAAGAAAAGATGCCGTGGCTGGAGTATCTTGATCTTCCTTCGACGAAGGAGGCGCTTGCAAGGAGCCGCGGAGACTGGTCGAACTACATCAAGAGCGCCGTGCTGCGCTTCCGGATGGCGACCGACCTTCCGCTGCAGGGCATGGACATCATGGTGTACGGAAACATACCAGTCGCCGCCGGGCTTTCATCATCCTCTTCGATAGTGGTTGCGGTGGCCGAGGCGCTGACGGCCCTGAACAGCCTGAACCTGACGACGCGCGAGTTCGTGGAGCTGTGCGGCGAGGGCGAGTGGTTCGTGGGATCGCGAGGCGGACCGGGCGACCATGCGGCGATGAAGTGCAGCTGTCTTGGATGCGTGACGCACCTCGACTTCAAGCCGTTCTCGATCGTGAAGGCTGCGCGATTCCCGGAATCGTGCGCCGTAGTGGTGGCGAACTCAATGGAAACGTCGAAGAAGTCCGAGGGAAGTCGCGACAAGTTCAACGGGCAGGTCGCTGCATACGAGTTCGCGTTCCTGCTGATCAAGAAGAACTTCCCGGACCGGCGGCTATCCGTTTTCCGCGATCTTGCCGAGGTGGAGCCCGTTTCGGAACTCCGCCACATGCTGGACACTCTCCCGGAAGAGGCTACGCGCGCCGACCTGCGGCAGATGCTGCCGGAAAGCGTGGAGTTTCTGGAAGGCATCTTCGCGACGCACGCGGATCCCGGCGCATACAGGCTGCGCGACGTGGCGGAGTACGGCGTGTCCGAGATCGCGCGCAGCGCGCAGTTCATGGAAACGCTGGCGGCTGGAGACTATGTCGCGCTCGGCGAGATGATGAAGACTTCCCATGACGGCGACCGCGTGGTTTGGCCGGTCGGTCGTTCTGCGCGGGTGCCGTCGGCCGACGGCTCGCCGGCATCCTGGCACGGCGCATACGCCTGCTCGACGCCGAAGATCGACGGCTTGTGCGACCTGCTCGACAGCGCGCCGGGAGTCTATGGCGCGCAACTCGTTGGGGCCGGCCTTGGCGGGTGCGTAGTCGCGCTTGTCGAGAAGTCGAAGGCCGAATCTGTGCTGGCGCTACTTGGGCGCGAATACTATGCCAGGAACGGCTTGCCGCCCGCGGCCTTCGTCTGTGTCCCGTCCGCCGGATCCGGTGTCCGTTACTAGGCGTTTATGGTATAATGCCGCCATGAGAAAGAAGAGCATTGGTTCCGTCCTTGTCGCGGTTGCCGCATTCGCGGCGTGGGCGGCCGTTCCTGTTGAGTTCAAGGTCGAGACCGACCATGCCGACTGCCTCTACCGCTGCGGCGAGAAGGCGTCGTTCACGATAACCGTCACCAGCAAGGACGGCAAGAAGCTCTCCGAGGGACGCTTCAAGGCGAAGCTCGACAACTTCGGCGAGAAGGTCCTTGCCGAGAGCGAGGTGGATCTCGCGCAGGGCAATCCGTTCACGGTCGCTGCCGTGAAGGACACGCCCGGCTTCATGCGCCTCTCCATTGGTGCGGACGAGAAGGCGTTCACGTTGCCGAAGACGGCCGGGCAAGGCACCTTCCACTGGGGCGTCGCCTACGAGCCCGAGAATATCCGTCCTGGCGCGGAGAATCCCGCGGACTTCGATGCGTTCTGGTCCGACGCCGTGCGGAAGCTGGACGAGACGGTGCCGGAGGACGTCCAACTGGAGAAGATTGACGCCAAGAGCACGGCGCGCCACACGTACTACCGCATCAGCTTCGCTTCGCACGGCGGGCGGCGCGTGTGGGGCTGGCTCAACATGCCCGCAGGACGGGGGCCGTTCCCCGCGCGCGTGAGCGTGCCCGGCGCCGGCATCGGCGCAAAGGGAACGGGGGTGTCCGATTCGGAGATCACGCTCACCATGAACGTGCATTCCTATCCCCAGCCAGATACGGATGCCGCATGCCAGGCCGCCTACAAGGCGCAGGACGAGAAGTTCGCCGCCCCGCGTGGCGTGGCGCGCTACTGCCAGGCCGGCATCCACCTCTCGCGCGAGGACTACTTCT
>CAMPAF010000044.1 GCA_946631535.1 uncultured Verrucomicrobiota bacterium | reverse complement strand
GCCGCGCCCGTGTGCGGCTTCACGCTCGTGGGCCAGTTCACTGGCACGACCAACTACGTGTCGAAGTCCGGCAGCGACGCCAACGACGGCAAGAGCTGGGCGACGGCGAAGAAGACCATCCAGGCGGCCGTGGACCTCTGCGCCGACGGCGACACCGTGATCGTCGACGACGGCGAGTACTCCGACACGACGCCGTGGACCGCCAGCGGCTATAGCAACCCCGCCGTCGTGCAGATCTCGAAGCGCATCCACCTCGTCTCGCGCAACGGCAAGCACAAGACGCACATCGTCGGCCAATGGGCGGACACCGCGAACGGCATCGCGAACGACGGCACGGCGCACCGCTGCATCTACGTCAACGGCCCAAACAGCGCGAAAGGATTCCTCGTCGAGGGCTTCACCATCCGCGACGGCGCGACGGCGGGCGCGGCCGAGGGCAACAACGCGGTCGACAGCGGCGGTGGCATCTGCGGCGGCGCGTCCAGCACCGTCGACACGACCACCGGCTATGTCGTGGACTGCGACTTCGTCAACTGCCGCGCGGGATGCGGCCCGGCGCTGTCGCGCGGCATCGTGGCGATCCGCTGCGCGTTCGTCGGCAACCGAGGCGTCAACACATCCACCTCGCACGTCTTCTACCGCACGCGGTTCGCCTACAATTGCCTCTTCGCGGGGAACGGTCTGGAATCGACGCGCGGCGGCTCGTGCTTCTCGTACGTCCAGAAGGCGACCGCCGTCAACTGCACGTTCGTCGGCAACACCTGCTACGGCTTCAAGCCGAACAACGCCGCCAGCTGCACGGGCTGGGCGTACAACTGCGCGTTCCTCGGCGACGGCGAGGCCGCCACCTCCGGCACGACGGGGGGCAGCGCCTACGTCCACACGACCAACTGCGTGCAGACCGCCACCGTCGGCCGCATGGCGCAAGAGGGCGCGGGCGCGGGCTGCGCGGTCGGCGTCCCGGAGCTGCAGTTCTTCTACGCCCTCGACGCGGGCGCCTGGCGGTTCGTGCCGGGCGGCGACCTGCTCGACGCGGGAACGGACGACGCGCGCGCGATCGCCGCCGCGTTCGTCCCGGAGGAGTACCTCGACGCGGACTTCCTCGGCAATCCGCGCAAGGCCGGCGCGCACGTCGACATCGGCGCCATCGAGGTTCAGGGCGAGCCGTCCGCGCCCGGGAGCGGCTGCATCCGGATGGGCGCGGACGTCGCGGTCGGCGCGGACGGAGGCCTCGTGTCGCTGCCGGGCGGGCTGGTCGCGGTCGAGGCGAACATGAAGCAGGCGAGGCTCGTGCCGACGCTGCCCGAGGATACCCCCTTCTTCGGATTCAAGGTCACGGGCGACTGGACGGAACACTACCGCTACCCCGACCGGAACGGAGACCGCGGCGCGTGGCTCACGCCACCGGCGCCGGGAGAGACCGTCTCCGTCCGCGCGCAGGCCGCCGCCGGCGAGGCGTGGGTGCAGGCCGACTACACGGGCGGCGATTCGGACGGTACGGAGGCGAGGCCCTACACGGACATCACGGAGGCCGTCGCGGCCGTCCCAGAATACGGCCTCGTGCGCGTGAAGCCCGGCGTGTACGCCACGGGCGGCGCCGTGCCGGAAGGCCACAAGATCCCCGCGCGCGTGGCGATCGACAAGTCCGTCGCCGTGCGCGCCGAGGGCGGCGCGGGCGACACGTCCATCCTGGGCGACGCCGGGACCCGCTGCGTGTCCGTGCGGCGCATGGCGCTGGACTGCCACATCCAGGGCTTCACCATCGCCGGCGGCACGGCGGCTTACGGCAACAGCAACGACGCCGACAACTGCGGCGGCGGCTTCTACACGACGGCGCAGGCCTGGAGCGACGCAACCGGCCTCCCGCTCCACACGCACTGCTCGCACGTGACGGACTGCGTGTTCTCCAGCAACGTGGCGCGGCGGGCGGGCGCCATGTGGGGCGGCTGGGCGCAGCGGTGCGTGTTCACGGGCAACCGGATCGGCGACTCGCTGCTCGGGCGCGGCGCGGTGGCCGGCGGCGCGATCATTTCCGCCTGCCTCGTCACGAACAACCTCCAGGCGCAGACCGGCTCCATCTGCTCGCTCTACCACTGCGCGCCGCACAACGTCACCTTCGCCGAGTCGAACAAGTGCGCGAACGCCTCGACCGACTACCGCCCCGTGGACATGAACACCCCCGCCTTCAACTGCGCGTTCCTCGGCGGCTACCTGGACAAAGCCAGCGCCAGCGTCCTGTCGCCGGCCGGCAATGTGGGCGACACCACGCTCGACGCGCGTGGCACCTGGCTCGCGCGCTACGAACGGGACGACCTGTTCGTCGATCCGGCGGCGGGCGACCTGCGCCTGAAGCCGGGTACCGGTTCGGCGTTCGACGGCGACGGAACGGTCGCCAACGCCGCTCTCTTCGCGGTGGGCGACTTCGAGGGCAACGCGCTCCAGTACGTGAACGGCAACCCCGTGCCCGGCGCGTACTCGGACGTGGATACCGCCCCCCGCGACTGGTACGTCGACGCCAACGGCGGCAACGACGACGCCGACGGCACGACGGCCGCCACGGCCAAGCGCACGTTGGCGGCCATCCTGCCGCTCGCAGGCTACGGCGATACCGTGCATGCGGCGGCGGGCGACTACGACGAAGGCACCGCCACGTACGACAGGGTCCTGATCGCCGCCGCAAAAGACGGCAGATATTCGCCCGCGCGCGGCGTCGTGCGCGCCGGCGTGGCGCTCGTGGCGGACGAAGGGCCGGACGTGACGTTCGTCACCGGCGCGTTCGGCACCGGAAACGGCAACCGCCTGGGCGACGACGCCGTCCGCTGCCTGACGATGCTGCCGAAGTCGTCCGTGCGCGGCTTCACGCTCCGGACGGGCAGCACGTTCCACACGACGGGCGACGAGCGCGACGAGAACATGGGCGGCGGCGTGCTCGCGCCGGCGTGCGCGGACGCATCCGGGACGGCGCTGATCGAGGACTGCGTCATTACCAACTGCGCCGGGCGGACGGCCGGGTGCGTGGCGGGCGGCGTCCTGCGCCGCTGCACGGTCGCGGGCGGGAAGACCACCTCCGGCTCGAACCTCTCCATGCACTCGCGCTTCGAGCACTGCCTTCTCCTGAACCTCGACCCCTACAACACCGGCATCCGCTACTGCGGTGGCATGGCCTCGACGACGTTCGTCAGCACGGGCGAGCAAAACCACAAGACCAACGGCGAGCTGCGCAACGCGCTTTCCGGCGCGCGGTTCGAGAACTCCGTCCTCCTCACGCGAAACACCGCGGCGGAGGACGGCAGCCATCCCCTGCTCAAGAACGTGCGCAACTGCATCTGGTGCGTGGGCGGGGGGCGCATGCTGATTGACGACGCCACGTCCGCGAACGTGATCACCGGCACGCTGGAGACGGCGCTGCTCGACGCCGCGCGCGGCTACCGCCCGCTCCCCGGCTCGCCGGCGATCGACGCGGGCGACCAGGCCCTGCTCGCCAACCTCGAAGGCGACGCGGCGACCGACTTCACCGGCCTCCAGCGCGTCTACAACGGGCAGGTGGACATCGGCGCGTACGAATACGACATCCGCCCCGCGATGGCCGCGCTTCTCCACAAGAACGCCGCCGTGACGGCCGCCGCGCCCTCGGCGCGGCTCGTCGGCGAGACGATCGCCCTTTCGTCGGGCGAAGTCGCCGCCACGATCGCGCAAAGCGGTCTTTCGCGCTTCCTCGTGCCCGTCCAGGTGAGAGGCACGGGCACGTTCTCCATCTACGTGGGCGACGCGGCGGAACCGACCGCCACGGCCACGTCTGCCAGCGGCGCGACGGAACTGCGCCTCGCCGTCCCTGCGGGCGCAACCGCGCGCTTCGCCTACGAGCCCGGCGCGAACGACACCGGCGCGGCGATCCTCGGTTCGCTCGTCAGCGCCAGCGGCATGACGATCATCTTCAAGTAGCTCACCGGGGCGAACTGCGCACGAAGTAAACCGGCGAACTGCCAAACGTCACCTTGTAACGCGTTCCCTCGAGGGGGAAGGTGATCGGCTTTCCGTACAGGTCAAAGAACGAGACTTCTCCGCCATCGACGTATCGCGTGCGTTTCCCCGCCACGGACCACATCATGCCGGCCTCTCGTCCGTCTGGGCACACCCATGTGGGGAAATACAGCGCGTGATTCTCGGACCGCCATTCACCGGGGACGCTCGTGGACCCCGCCGGCCGCATGCGGACGAACTGCTGCCTGGCATTGAAGGCCGCCTCAGCGCTTCTAGTCGCGCGTCGAAGTTGCCCTCGGGGGCGTATCGAATGTCATGCGTTGCGTACAGATGCACGTTCATGATGTCGAAATATCTGGACGCGCCAAGGACATACAGCTTATCCAGCATTTCCACAGGGATCCCGGCGAAACCGCCTGTCGCGACCTTCGCGGTTGGATCGGCCCGTTTGATCGCCGTGTATGCGCTCTTGAGAACTGCGAAGTAGCGTGGCGCGTCGTAGCCGTGGATGTTGGGCTCGTTCATGATCTCCCATGTCCGAACGCGACCCTTGTAGCGCGAAACCGTCTGGTACACGTAATTCGTCCAATACGCCTCGTTCTCGGGAGAATATGGCGGCCAGTGCGCAAGGGGCTTGCCGCGTTTGTTCATCGTGCCGGGGAATCCGAGGATAGGCAGCGGTTCGAGCCCCGCCCCGCAGATCGCATCCACCACAGCGTCGACGCGGTCGAAGTGCCACTCGCCGTTCACGCCGATGACAGAGCGCAGCGGACAGTCGAACCTGATGGACCCCACACCCAGCCCCGCCACGAGATTGACGATCCTTTCGCGATCCTCGAACTCGTTTTTGGTCAAGTGGGCGCAGACGCCGTATGGATTGGACGCCGCGCGTTCAAGGGCGTGTCCGGCCAGCGAAAGCGCCAGACCCCCAAAGAGCATGATGCATGACTTTGTCATTTGTCGTCCCAGTAGAAGCACTTGTGTGGTGTATTGTTTACGGTTCACGCGCGCCCAGACGGCAGGAAATGCCGTGGCGCCAATTGCGGGGCGGCGCGAAGACCGGTCCGTTCGGATCGTGGTAAACGTAACGGAGCTCGTTCTTCTCGAGAACGGTCTTCCACGGCTTCCAGCCTGTGAACACGGGTTTCGAGAACACATTGTCAGGGTTCACGCCATCCGCCAGCTCCGCCCGCAGCTCCACGGTCCAATCGCCCTTTCCGTACCGCCCGTCGCACGAAAAGAGGAGCGTCAAGTCGGCCGTGCCGCCGCAACGGGCGAACGTGTACGTCGTTTCCGTGCGGATCGGCTTCGGCATGTCGCCCGCATTCTGCTCGATGCCGCGAACCGTCCCTCCGTCGAAGAAGAGGCGCAGCGTGCCATCAGAATCACGGACAAAACGCGCGTAGGGCGAGGGGGAGAACGCCTGATCCTTCGTGTCGGGATCTCGTCCGCCCCAGACCTGGCGGGGCGTCTTTGGCGCATCGGGTTTCCGGCCCCGCGCACCAAAGCTCCGCAGCACCTCGCACCAGCTACCGTCAGTCCCCTTCCGCCACATCCCCGCGACCGCTCCCGTGCGCCGGATCCGCAGGCGCATCGCGCCGTCCTCGTACAGCCAGCCGCCCATCGCGGGACGGAGGCGCGGATCGTCCGTGCCGGCGTCTCGCGGCGCAAGCGCGGCGGCTGACGGTCGCACCGCGCACGTCACGGCGAACGCCGCCGCGTTCGTGCCGGACACCGACACCGCCAATCCCGGCTCTGCACCGAGCCGATCCCAGAGTTTCACATCGGCGTTCGCGTCAAATCCAAAGCATTCGTAGGCCGCATCCCCCGCCACGCCGCCCACGGCCGCGTGTTCGCGTTTGAAGCCAAATGGATGGAGCCGCGAATCCCAGCGCACCGCACCGTCCATCCATCTGTCATACCGATGGTAGGCGTCCATCTTCGGATGCCTCACGAGGAACGGACTTTCGAAACTGCCTTCCGCGGCATGCGCATACCAGCGCCCGACGTCCGGCAAGCGGATGACCAGCCGCACGCGCGCCGGATCGCATCCCCCGAAATCGGCCACCCGATAACGGCAGCCGTCCGCCGTCTTGTCCTCCGCAATGCGGTACGCCGCACGGACAAGCCCGTTGGTCATGTCCCTGAGCTCCGCCGTGAAGCCGCTTCGCCCGTTGCCGCATCTCGTCTCATACGGCTTCTTCACGACTTCCTTCAGGCAGGACGCCACGGACGGCCCGCGCGTCCGCACGACCGTGTATCCGAACGGCGGCAGGTCCAGCCCGCCTTCCGTGACGCGGTACCCGTTGAAGTTCACGTAGACGACCGACTCGACGTCGGCCAGGCTGCGACGGCAGGCGAACACGCCGGGCGGCGCCTTCACCGACAGGTAGTCCGCGCTGCCGCGCGTCAGCTCCGGCAGCGCCTTGCGGATGGCGAATATTCTCCTGTATGCCTCGAACGCGCCGTCCTCGCTCTCGTTCATGACGAGCGGGAAACCCTCGATCCACGCGCTGAACGCCATCAGCGCATTGGCCCCCGCGCGTCCCCACAGGTTGTCGCAGGGATAGGCGTCGTGGCTTTCGGGATAGCGCATCCACACCGTGCCGGGGACGAAGGCGTTCCGCTGGTCTTCCAGCCACTGCGAGAGCCAGCCGACGACATCCGCCACGGGATGGTCGTCGAACCAGTGGAAGTAGGCGTGGCAGAGCAGCTGGTCGTGGATCGTGTCGCATGTCACGCTGCAGTAGCTGGGATTCGCCTCCGCAAGCGTGCAGGAGTCGGGATTCGCGCGCTTCATCGCCGCGCGGATCGCACGCATCTGCGCGAGCCCGCCCTGATGCTGCGCGTAGCTGGCGCGGTCGTACGGAATGTCCGGATTCCAGTTCGGAAAACGCGAACCCGTCGGCACGTCCATGCGCCAGCCGTCCAGCTCGTACTTGCGCGTCGTCCACTCCACGTAGTCCGCGAAGTACTTGACCCACGACGGCCAGCGGAAATCATACGCCCAGTACGAATCCTGCTGCGAACCGTCCTCCTTCCAGCACACCCATTCCGGGTGCTCCCGCGAGCGGCGGTTGTCTGACTTTCCGCCGTGCATGACGGCGTCCCGCCACACCTTGATTCCGCGCGCATGGGCGGCGCGCACGTAGGCGAGATGGTCCGCCTCGGTGCCGACGTCGTCCTGAAGCTGGTACATTTCGTCGGGAACGTAACACCCAGAATGCTCCACCGGACGCAGCCAGATCGCGTTCACGCCAAGCGCCTCGATGTAGGGGATGTACTCCTGCGCATGGCGGAAGCCGCCCGGCTCGGACATCCCGCGCCCGCGCGGGTGCGTGCTGTAGAGGATGAGGTCGTGGACCCATTCCGGACGATCCTTCGGCGGCAGGTGCCCCACGAGACGATGCCAGTCGTGCATGTTGCGCAGCGCCTCCTCGGCGCCGCCCTTCCTGAACATCAGCCAGAAGTCGCCGACACGCTGCGGCTTCCCCGGATGCGCCACGCCGCGCATGTACGCGTACACCGAAAACGCAAGTCCGTCCGCCCGTTCCGTCACCGTGTGCTGCGCGCGGTCGGAGTAGGGCTGCAGACAGTCCACGCACGCGAGCACGCTCCAGCCCGCGCCGTTCTCGGCGACGACGTGCGACTCGCTTCCCTGAATCGCCGAGTGCGACGACCCGACCTTCCATTCCGACCGGCGCCGGCGGTTGTCCCGCCAACGCCACGGGAGGATGTAGAAGCCCTTGCCCTCCGCGCAGCGGAACGTCCCCATGCGCACGCCCAGGGTGGAGAACTTCACCGCGTTCGTCCCGGTCCATTCAAACGAGAACCATCTGCGGATGGCGCGCCGCTCCGGCACGAGCTGCACATACCCGTCGATCCGCCAAGGCCCGGCCGTCATCGACCCGCGCACGACGTCGTCCCCGACGCGCGATACGCCCAGCCCCTTCACGGGCAAGTCGCGCGGCAAGCCCGGAACCGGATTCGGCAGCGCAATGTCAACCCCGTGCGAACCGTTCGGCACGAACAGCTCCTCGCCGTCAACCGCAATCGTCGCCGGCAGGGACGTGGCCGGATTGAACGCGACGCGCATGCGCGCGTCGCCGAATGTCGTGCGTCCCGCCTGATCGGTTCCAAGCGGCAGTTCCGCCGCCGCAGCGGCACACGCCGCCAGACACAACCCCGCAAGCATCTTCATGCCGTTCATCCCTTCTTCGTTCCAGATGTCATCGCCCGTTTTCCGCCCCGGCCGGGAGAACCAGCCGGACGCCAAAGCTGCTGCTGCGGTCTTCCGGAGACCGCCCGTAACGGAACGCGCTCCTGCAGTCCGCAGGCCCGTTGGCAAACGCCCCGCCGCGCAACACCCGACGTTCGCCGCCGGGCGCAAACGTGTCCCGACACCACTCCCACACGTTACCGTGCATGTCGTAGAGCCCCCATGCGTTCGGCTTCAGCAGCCCCACCGGATGGGTCGACCCCCAATGCTCGTGTCCGCCTGGGTAACGCATCCCGCCCATCCATCCGAACCAGCCATGCGCGCAGAACGTCTTCGCGTCGGGTCTACCGACGGCATCCGCCTCCTGCACGAAGTTCCAGGGACCTTTCGCGCCGGCCCTGCACGCGAACTCCCATTGCGCGTCCGTCGGAAGCGCGAACGCCCAGCCCGTCCGTTCGCGGATCACGCCCAGCACGCTGCGCGCGGACGCACTTCCGTCCGCAGGCAATTCGTCCTCCAGCCCCATCAGGTCTTCCCACGAGAGACATTCCGCAGGGCGTTCGTCAGGCTCGCCATATCCGCTCTTCCACGGTTCCGTCGCCTCGGGCTGGTCATACACGGACGTGTTCGGCTGGCCCGTGAGCAGCACGCTCTGCCGCTGCGTGAGCGGATAGACCGACATCCAGTAGTCGGTCGCGAGCGTCACATCATGCGGCAAGGCGTTCGTGTAGTACTCAAGCCGCTTGCTCTTGTTGCCGGACATCGCGTCCGCCTCGGCGCGTTCGTTCCCCATGCGGAACGTCTGCCCTGCGGCAGGGATGCGACGCATGACGAGATAATCGCGCGCGTAAATGCGGTTGGTCAAGCCGCCATGCGGCAAGTCCTCCGCAGACGCATACTGCGCGGCATTGCAAGGCGCATGGCAGTCGATCACAAGATAGTCGCCGCCAAACGCCGCACAGGCAAGAACGACTACGACGATGGCAAACGTCAGTCGGCTCATGGGTTCGGCCCTCAGAGCGTCGGCACCGGGCAGGCAAGGCGGAAGCCACTCCAGTTGTTGTCGGCACCGGAATCGTATGTCCGCATGTGGCGATAGGAGGACAGGGCGTTATTTGAACCATTGCCCACGCTGCCGCCACGAAGGACGCGATATTTGTCCGTATTTGCCCCCGTGTTCAGGAGCATGCCGACGGGATTGACATAGACGGTCACGCCGTTATACGTCTCGGTCTGCTGGTTCCAGGCGTTGGCGTACCAGTTGTCGGTCTCGCTGTTCCACGTGCCATCGTACTGGTCGAGGCACCACTCCCAAACGTTGCCGTTCATATCGTAGAGGCCCCAGGCGTTCGGCTTCAACAAGCCGGGCACCTGCGGGTAACTTTTGTGCGGCGCCGTGTTGCTGCACCAGATGATCGGCGCGGCCGTTGTCCCGAAATTGTCCGTCCCGCCATTGACGCCGTACTTCCGGGAAGTCCCGGCACGTGCGGCGAATTCCCATTGCGCGTCCGTTGGCAGATCCACCTCCACCCCCATGACCGTGCGGTAGGTCTGGAGAATTGCTCCTGCCGCAAGCGTATGGCCATTCACCGGCCATGTGGTCCCCGATCCGCGCAGTGTCTTATAATTATAAGCTCCGAGCGGCGTCTCGTCGCTTCCGCTCGGCGAAGTCTGCGGCACGCTTCCAGCAATCGCCCTGTGGTGGCCGTACGTGACGGGATAAATTCCCATGTAGTAGTCCGCCGTCAGCTTCACGTAGTGCGGGGCGCCGCGTGTGTACTGGTTACTATCGCCCGCCGCACCAGTATCGGACACGGAACTGACGCCCATGCGCCACACCACGTTCTTCGCGGGGATGCGGCGCATCACGTAGCGCGAGAGGCGGTAGACCGGGTTCGTCAGGCCACCGTCCGGCAGACATGCCGCCGACGAATACCAGAACACGTTGTTGTGGTTCGTGATGTTCGCGACATCCAGACGCACCATCATGAAATCATGCGGATTATTCGTCGGCCAAGCCGTCAGTTTCGCCGTGAGCGTCCCCGCCAGCTCGCGGCCGGGAATGTCCTTGCGCGGATTCCAGTAGATCACGCGCCCGTTCCCGCTCCGCACCTTGCGCGCCGCCTGTCCGACCACTGTCGTCACGTTGGAGGGGCCGATCGAGACGCCGTCCATCAGGATGTCGTCGAGCGTCACGACCGCGTCGTCGCCGGTGAGATTGTAGACAATCTCCACCTGACCCGTCCGGGGATTCTGCGCCGCGCTCACGCCGGTAATCGCAGACGCGGCATCCGCCGCCAGCGCCGTCACCACCATCATGCCGATAACGATTCGTTTCATTGTCAAATCCTCCTTCCTATCGTGTTGCCAGCGCCGGACAGACCAGCCGGATCCCCAGCGACTTCGTCGCGATGTTACCGTTGCCGTAGAATCGCATGGCAGAATCGGCGTCGCCTGTACCGTTGCTGTAGCCGCCGCCGCGTACGACATGGTAGTTGTTGCCGACGCTTGCCACGCCCATCGGGTCCGTAACCGGATCGTGGTAGTCGTTCGCCACCCAGCTCCAGTCGTCCTTGTCGTAGATGAAGTAGTCGAGGCAGGTCTCCCAGGTATTGCCGTACATGTCGTAAAGCCCCCACGGGTTGGGCTTCAGGAGGCCGACGGGATGCATGGCGCCCCAATGCTGGTTGGTCGTAACCGCCCCTGTCGTGGCGTTCGTGGTCGTACCGTAGAAACTAACGTAAGGCGTCAACCATCCGAACCAGCCGCATTCAGCCTTCTGGGCATTCGTCATGTTCGAGCCGGTACCGAACCACCATCTCGTCGTGGTGCCGGCACGACAGGCGAACTCCCACTGCGCGTCCGTCGGCAGGTCGAATTCAAGCCCCGTGTTGGCGCGCAGCTTCCCGATGGCGCTGTCGCCGTCCACGTCGTGTCCGTTTTGCGGCCACATGTAGCCGCTTCCGCGCAAGTTGGCGTATGTGATGTCGCTGACCGGAGTTTCCTTCGAGTCGCCGAATTTGGAGCTGCCGCTTTCAGAGGCGTTGGCGATGGTGTTGTACTGCTTCACCGTCAAGGTGTAGATGCCCATGTAGTAGTCGGCGGAAAGCTGGACGGCGTGCGGCATCTGCATGGCGCCATATTTGGATTCCGCCTTCTGCCCCATGTTGAATGTCACGCCGGCGGCGGGAATCTTGCGGAGCACGAGCCTGTCGCGGCAGTAGACGCGGTTCGTGAGGCCGCCGTCCGGCAGGGCGTTCGTGGAAACGTAGTACCGCACGTCGTAGGGCGAGGTCGTGAGATCGACCACGCAGTAGTCCGGCGGCGCGTTCGTCGGCCACGCCGTCACCTTCACGGTCACGTTCGAGGCGACATGGTCGGGCCACGCCTTGCGGGCGTCCCACGTGATCGTGTTCGAACCGGTCGGCACCACTCTGTTGACGGCTCCGGCCACGTCGCAGAACGTCGCCTCGCCCATGGACACGCCGTTCGTGAGGATGTCGACGGTCACCACGGCCGGCGTCCCGTCCAGGACGTAGCCGATCTTCACGTTACGACCGGAATCCTGCCGGAACGTCACGCTGCCGTCGCGGATGGTCGGCACGGCGGCGAAAGCGGCGCCTGCCGCCGCCGCGCAAATGAGGAAAATGCGTTTCATCGTGAGCTCCTCCCTTTAGCGAATGATCACCATCATTCCCGGCTGCAAGGTGACCAGCGTCCAGACGCCGCCGGGCTCTTCGTCGATCGTACGGCCGTCCGCGCTTGTCGTGAACGCCACCGTGCCGACCGCCATGTCCGTCCGCGCGGGGATCTGCGCGTTGATGTCGATCCATGCCGGCACGGACGACGGCGTCGCCGCGCCCAGCGCCAGCGCCGCTGCGGCCCCAAGGAATGCAATCAATCTCCTCATTTTCTGCTCGCTTTCTCTTCAACGCGCCCCGCTCACGCGGCGCACAGAATTGACCTGATCGCAATTATGCGTGGCGCTATCATATCACATTCCAGCCCTTTTGGTAAAGCGATGGCACCGCTGTTTCTTCCCAAACTCAATGCGACTGGGGTAGTCGCATCCACTTGTTCCCAAGCGGGGGGATGCGATCGGTGGCATTGAGTTGTTCCCAACAGGAAAGGCAGTCACCGTCAAGGGCAGCGGGATTCATCCCTTCCCCCATGGGGGAAGGTCGCATTTACTTTTAGAAAAGGCTTCTTCATACTTATCTCCGTAGCGTCCGCACGGTGCGGGCGCACTTCCACAAGAAAAGGAAAAGACAAGATGAAGAAGCCAAGACTGGACGACTCGGACCGGCTCGCGATAGAGACCGGCCTGAAGTCGAGGAAGACAGTATACATGATCGCGAAGGAGCTGTCACGCCCCGTCACGACGATCACGCGCGAGATCAAGGCCCGCGCTGTGGAGTCCGACAAGGGCGCGGCCTACCGCGTCACGAACAGGTGCGCGTTCAAGATGGAGTGCCAGAGGCGCGACGTCTGCGCGCACTGCCTCTACGACGGGAGAAGGCAGTGCAAGTTCTGCCGCCAGTGCAACTCGC
>CAMPAF010000043.1 GCA_946631535.1 uncultured Verrucomicrobiota bacterium | reverse complement strand
CGCCGATGCAGAGCGGGTTGCCGTTCTCGGAGATCTGGTAGTCCTTCGCCATGTCCGGGTAGAAGTAGTTCTTCCGGTCGAACGTGGCGTGCCGGTTGATCTCGCACCCGAGCATGAGGCCGCTCATCACCGTGAGCCGGATGGCCTCCTTGTTCGCCACGGGAAGCGCGCCGGGATACCCCAGGCACACGGGGCAGACGTTCGTGTTCGGCTCGCAGCCCGTCTTCAGCAGGCAGCCGCAGAACATCTTCGTGCGCGTCTTCAGCTGGACGTGCGTCTCTAGGCCGATCGTATTCTCGAATTCCATGTCTTTCCTTTCAGATCGTGTTTGAGCGTATGGCAAGCTCGAGCGTCGCCTCCAGCGCGGGGAGCTTGGCGAACTGCACGAGCTTGAACGGCAGCTGCATGCCAAGCGGACGCAGGAACCGCGCCATGCGCGGCGAACGGACGTGCAGCGCGCCGGGTATCCGGCCCTCGACGAGGATGCGGTCCAGCACGCGCTGCGCGTGCGCCTCCCACATGCGCTTCAGGCCACCCGGCTTGCCGTCCACCGACATCTTCTCCCACACGCGCCGCTCGCCGGTTGCGGAGTCCACCGCCGCCAGTATGTAGAGGAAGCGCGAACGCTTCTCCCTCGTCTGGTACGCCGGCACCATCACGAAGTCGAGCTCCCACTTCTCCGCCGCCGCGGTCGGCAGCTTCGCCGCAGCCGCGCACTTGGCCTTGCTGAGCGACACCTGCTCGGTGTACGGGTTCTGGCGCTCGTCTGGCAGCTTCAGCGGACCGTCGATCCAGACGTTCTCGGAAATCTCCTTGCGCGCGAAGATCGCGTTCTCCTTCAAGTACGCGAGCGGCAGGTCGGGATTCTCCTCGAGGCGCATCATCAGCCCGTAGCACTCGTATAGGAGCGGCGCGAGGAACTCGCGCTCGGCGTCCGTGAGCGCGCGCGGCACGAAGCCGGGCTCGTACACGAACAGCTCCGTGACGCCGCCCTTGGCGGACACCATCTCGAAATGGTCGAAGTCCATCGGCGACATGCCGACGCCGAAGTCCTTGATCTTGCGCGACAGCATGAAGTCGCGGAACGGCACGAACCCCGGGAACAGCTGCAGCCGGCCGAGGACGGGACTGCCCTTCTTGTTCTCCGGCCCGGCGGTCACCAGATACGGCAGCTCGCTCGTCTGCGGCACGAGCGCCCAGTTGTGCGCCGACGCCTTCTCCCATAGGTCGAGAGCGGCGATCGCCTTTGCGATCTCGTTGACGTCGTGCCTGTTCATCTGCCCCTCAGCACACTCCCCGCGTGGAGTTGCGGTAGAACGCCACAAGCTCCTTGACCTCGTCGAACTGCTCCACGTCGTTCTCGACGCGCTCGAGCGCCTGCGACCTGTTGAGCCCGCTGTGGTAGATGAAGCGGAAAGCCTCCTTCAGCGCCTGCATGATCTCGCGCTTGAACCCGCGCCGCGTGAGTCCCACCACGTTCGGGCCGATCACGCGCATCGAGCCTTCCTGCATGTCGCAAAGCATGAACGGCGGAACGTCCTGGCGTATCTTCGACATGCCGCCCACCATCGCGTGCCTGCCGACGGTGCAGAACTGGTGCGACGCCGCGCACCCGCCGATGATGGCGTAGTCCTGTATGTGCACGTCTCCGGCCAGCTGCACGCTGTTGGAGCAGATCACGTGGTTGCCGAGCACGCACCCGTGCGCCGCGTGGCAGTAGGCCATGAACAGGCAGTCGCTGCCGATGATCGTCTTCTCGCCGTCCTTCGTGCCGAGGTGAACGGTGGCGAACTCGCGTATCACGGTGCGGTCGCCGATCTCGACGTAGCTGACCGAGCCTTCCTCGTACTTGAGGTCCTGCGTCTTCATGCCGATGCAGGCATACGGAAAAATCTGGCACTTCTCGCCGATTGTCGTGTGCCCGCGCAGGATGGCGCCCTGCTGCACCTTCGTGCCGGCACCGATCTTCACGTCGCCCTCAACTGTCGCGTACGGGCCTATCTCGACGTCCTCGCCGAGCTGCGCGTTCTTGTCCACGATCGCCGTGGGATGGATGTTTATGGCCATGTCTAAATCATTCCTTCTGCCCGCTTGCGCGCGGACACGTAGATTATACCAAAAAGCGGACGCCTACGAACCGGAAATGTCGGGGGCGACCCTGCGGACCAGGCGCGCGGCCAGCCACAGCGCCACAGCCAGCACGAAGAACTCCCTGCGCGGCACCACGAGCATGTAGCCGATCTGCAGGTACAGGAGCGCGCCGATGGCCTGCCCGACGGCGCGGCGGCGCTCCGCAGGCCCGTGCGGACCAACCACCGGAACCGTCGCCACGATCCAAGCGAAGATCGCGAACAGGCTCCCCACCGCCGGCAAGACCACCTGCTCCTCGGGAACGAACATGCACGCAAGAAGCGGCACGCAGGCGGACATCCCCCACAACGACACCATCTTGCCAAGCCCCTCCGACTCGGTCTCCTCCCCCTCCGAAAGCCACGTTACGGCCGTGATGTAAAGCGTCCATCCGGCGGCCAGCGCCGCGACCATCCACTTTCCGTTCCCTTGCCACGTCGGCTCCCACACGGCGAACGCGCCGCACGCCACGCTAAGGCCGCGGCACAGGCCCATCAGCCACTTGGACTTGGTGCGGTTGTAGGCGATGACGGTTCCGGCGAGCGCCGCCGCCGCTACCCACCACGCCGGCGGCAGCAGAGCGCACGCGCCCGCTGCCACCGCGCCAGCGAGGCAGAGCGCGCGCGCCACGCGCGCCGCACGCATCGAGATGTCGCCCCGCGCGAGCGGACGATCCGGCCGGCCCTGAGAATCGGCGTCCACGCCGACGATGTCGTTGTCCGCCAGGCCGAACATGTAGAGGCCTAGCGACGCCGCGCCGGCCGCCACAGCCTGCGCGAACCCGCCGGCGCCGTCCTGAAGCAGGAACGCCGCCCCGGCGAGCGCGTCGCCGGGCGCCGTCGGCAGGTTGGGCAGCCTGAAGAACTGTAGCCAGGGTCTGATTTTCACGGGGCAATTATACCACAGGCTTCGCGCTCCTGCCGCAGAGCGCGCCGAGGGAGAAGCCGACCGTCACGATCGCCAGCGTGGCGAACACGATCGAGAGATTGACGTGGAGCGGCCACGGCAGCGGCAGAATCTTCTGTCCGAACACCACCCACACCAGCAGCAGGAACCCGCTGGCCGTCGCCACCACCGCGTGCCACGGACGCGTGCGCCTCGAGAACGCGCCGATGAGGAAGAGCCCCAGCATGCCGCCGGAGAGTACGCCCTGGAGCATGTACCACATGCCGAGCACGGTCTTGTTGTCCTTGCCCCACACCCATACGACCGCGAGCGCGATGCCGATCGAAACGAGCGCGAGAAGCACGGTCATCGCGCGGAGGAACACCATGTTCGCGCGGTCGCTGGCGCGAGATGGGAAGAACCGCTTCCAGTAGTCCTCCAGCAGCACCGTGGAGCCGGAGTTGAGCGTCGTCGACACGGTCGACATCGCCGCCGCGATGATCGCGGCCACGAGGAGGCCCGAGACACCCGTGGGGAGCTTGTGCATTATGAACCACGGAAACACCTCGGCCGCCTTCGTCCCCGCCGGCACCGCGCCAGTGGCGTGGTTGTACATCCAGAGGAGCGTGCCGATGACGGTGAAGAGGAGCGTGACCGGTACGTAGAGGCACGCCGACCCCCAGATGGTGCGAACCGCCGCCTTCCCGTCCTTCGCCGCCACGTACCGCTGCGTGTAGCACTGGTCCACGCCGAAGTTCTGGAGGTTGATGCAGATGCCGTAGAAGAATAGCACCCAGAAGGTGTTGCTGCCCCAGTCCGAGAGGTCCATCGACCCCAGCGATATCTTGCCCGCCTCCCAGGCGTCCTGGAGGTTGCCCGCGAGATCCGGCGTGAAGACGAGGAGGCACACGACGCACACCACCGTTCCTCCGATCAGGATCAGCGACTGGATGGCGTCCGTCCACACCACCGCGGAGAAGCCGCCCATCATAGAGTAGACGAGCGTGGCGACGCCCGTGACGATGATGATCGACTCGTACGAGAACCCGAGCAGCTGGTTGACGAGGATCGCCAGCAGCAGGAGGATGATGCCCGAGCGCGCGCTCTGCATCACGAGGAAGCACGCGCTCGCGTAGATGCGCGCCCACGCGCCGAAGCGCTTCTCCAGGAACGAGTACGCCGAGACGCTCGTGGCGCGGCGGTAGAACGGCACGAACCAGATGGCGGCGACCAGCGTGGCGATGGGGACGGTGATCGAGTTGACCCAGCCCCACCAGTTCTTGTCGAACGCGCCCTCCGGCAGGGCGAGGAAGGAGATGGAGGAGACGTGCGTGGCGAACACCGAGAGCGCGATCGCCCAAGTCGGCAGCCTGCCGCCGCCAGTCATGAACGTGTTGGCCGCGTCCCCGCCTTTCTTCTTGAAGAAGAAGCTGCACCCGAAAAGCGTGGTGCCCACCAGGTACACGCCGATGATCAGCAAGTCTATCAAGTTTGTCATGGCGGTATTATAGCCGAAATCGCGCCGTTCGTGCGCATTGTTTTTCACGGCGGCGGCTCCCCGCCCGTCATGGTATAATATCTTCCATGCGCGACAACCCTTCAACGTTCTTCGCACGCACGTTCCATCCGGACGAGGCCAACCAGGCCTTCACCACGGGGCGCCTGCTGGAGACGGGCCGCTACGAATACCGGCCCGACGACCATCATGGCCCCACGCTGTACTACGCCGCCGCCGCAATCCAGAAGGCCGCCGGCCACAACTCCCTCGCCACGCTTGACGGCACGCTCCTACGCTGCACGCCCCTTCTCTTCGCAGTCCTCGCGCTCGCGTTCGGATTCCTTGCCGTCCGCAAGGTGGCAAAGCCCGTCGGCGCTTTCGTCGGCTGGCTTGCTCCATGCCTTTTCGCGCTCCTGCTGGGCACCTCTCCCGTCTTTGCCTTCTTCGCCACGGACTTCATCCAGGAGATGCTCCTCGCATGCTTCACCCTGATGATGTTCTGGGCCGGCGTCGGCTACATGCATCCCGGCAAGCGATGGAAACCAGGGACATGGGCGCTTCTCTTCGGCATCGCCGCCGGGCTCGCCTTCGCCACCAAGGAAACCAGCCTGCTTGCCTTCGCCGCCGCAGGGATCGCGGGAATCCCGCTCGCATGGCGATTCCGGGAGGAAATGCGGTTCGAGATGCGCGACGCGGTGCTGGCGCTGGCCGGATTCGCGCTCACCGCCATCCTCTTCTACTCGTCGTTCGCCTCCTGCTGGCAGGGCGTCTACAACGCCTTCATCGCCGCGCCGCTCTCCTACCTCGGCCGCGCCGCCGGCTCCGCGGCATCCGCTGGCGCCGCCGATCATGTCCACCCATGGTGGCAGTATCTTCGGTGGCTCTTTGGCGACGAATGCGGCGTGCTCGCATTCTTCGTCCTGTGCGGCTGCGGCTGCGGCCTGTTCGCGCGGTTCGTTTGGACGGCAATACGCCCAGAGCTTCGCGCACGCGCCTGCGGTCCGTTGTCGAGGACGTTCCTTTTCACGCTCGGCTACGCGCTCCTGCTTCTAGCCTTCTATTCCCTCATACCGTACAAGACCCCCTGGTGCGCGCTTCAGATGCACATCGGCCTGCTGTTGGCCGCCGTGCTTGGATTTGCGGTTGCATGCGGCATGTTCACGGCAGCCTGTTCGCTACCTCCGCTATCCGGATTGCCGGCGGAATACAGGGCCTATGCCGTCTGGCTACAGGACCATCCGCGCCTGACCAAGACCCTGGGCACGTTGCCCTTGGCTATTGCCGCAGTCATGCTGCTTCTGGCGAACGGTTACCAGATTGCCCGCATGTCGCGCGATCCCGATTCCAAGGACATTCCCTACAATTACGCTTCGGCCTCGCCCGAGGTCCAGCAGCTCGCCGCTGTCGTCGCGTCAGCCATGTCCCCCAATCCCGCAATCCCGCAATCTCACAATCTCCCCCCCTTCATCGCCGTCGCCCTCCCGCCGGCCGACACGTGGCCATTCCCGTGGTACAACCGCCCCTACGAGCCGCAGACCGGCTACTGGACATCCTTCGACGACCTCAAGCAGCTCGCCGCCGGCGGCAGCAAGCCCACGGTCGTGATAGTGCCGATGACGGAAGGCCATCTCGTGCAGCCGCTCTTCCCGCACCTGAAGCACACGAAGCGCTTCTACATGCGCCCCGGCGTGCGCGTGCGCGTCTTCTGGTAGGGGCGGACGTTCAGGCCGACGGGTACACTTCGCTCTGCCACCCGTAGCTACGCGCGGCCTCCACGTTCGACGGCACGTCGTCCAGGAAGAGCAGACGCTCAGGCGGCAACCCGATCCGTTGCGACATCAGGTCGTAGATCGGCTTCGCGGGCTTGTACATCTTCACGAGCCCGGAGATCACCTCGGCGTCCGCCAGAGCGCGATATTCCGCCGCACGCGGCACATACAGCTGTTCGTAGAAATCCGGCGGCATGTTCGAGAGTATCCCGATCTTCTTGCCTGCCGCCTTCAGTCGGCGCATGAGCTCTAGCGTATCCTGCCGCAGGACGCGTATCCAGCCCACGGAGTCGAGCTCCCACAGGTCGGCCAGCGTAGCCGCGTCGGGCGGCGGACATCCCGCGTCCGCGAAGATGCGCCCGTACAGTTCCTCGAACGTGATGAACCCTCCGTCCCACAGGTAGCGGTATTTCTTCCAGCCGGCATCCATCGCGGCGCGGTCAACGCCCTTCGCGGCGCAGTACGGATATATGGGCCAGTCCTTCACCGGCGAGACGGAGATGACTCCGCCGAAGTCGAACACCACTCCGTCGACGTCCGCCGCGCGTTCGAACAATCTGTCTGCGAAAGTCATTTCCATTCCGCCGGCAACGCGTCAAGTACCGCCTGGACCGTCTGGTCGATCGTGAGGTTCGTGGAGTCGATCTCGAGCGCGCCGTCCGCCTTGCGGAGCGGCGCGTACTTGCGCGTGGAGTCGATCGCGTCGCGCGCGAGGAGCGACGCCTTCACCGCCTCGGCCGTCTGGTTGGCGATCCCCTTCTCCACCTCTTCCTTCTGGCGGCGCGCGGCGCGCGCCTCGGCGGAGGCGGTGAGGTAGAAGCGGGCGGGCGAATCCGGGAACACGGCCGTGGTGATGTCGCGCCCTTCCACGACCAGGTTGCCGTACTGCGTCATGCCGCGCAGGAGCGCGGTGATGCGGTCGCGGACGGCCTTGACAGTCGCCACTGGCGAGGCGTGCGCGTTGATCTCGGGCGTGCGGATACGGTCGCCAGGCGCCTCGCCGCCCACGTAGTAGGCGATTGCGCCGTTCTCCGGTCGGCACTCTATCTCCACCTTGTCCGCGCAGGCGGCAACGGCCTCGGGATCAGACGTGTCCACGCCATGCACCAGGCACTGCCACGTCATGATGCGGTATAGCGCGCCCGAATCCACATGCAGGTAGCCGAGCTTCGCGCCCACGCGCTTCGAGACAGAACTTTTCCCGGCCCCGCTTGGACCATCGATCGCAATCACCCTCTTCTCGTCCATAGTTTCGCTCCTTTAAGTTCTTTTGGAAACAACAGAAACAACTTGTAAAAACAACCGCTTTTTCCGCCGCGCAACTGCGCGGCGCTCTTGAAACCGGGCGCAGTTGCGCCCGGATGGGAAAAGTTGTTTTTATCAGTTGTCATGGTTGTTTCCTTTTCAACCTACTGATTAAGGCTTCCTTCAGAAGAAATCGTCTTCTCGCGCAGGAAGTCGATCGCGTAGCTCTTCGCCACATGCCCGTAGGGATAGCCCTCGTAGACCGGGCAGGACATCTTTGCCGCGAAGTCCTTGCGGATCTGCGCCACTTCCGCTCGCGCGTCCGCGAGCGCCTTGCCCGTCAGCTTCTTGCGGTTCGGTCCGCCAGGCGTAAGCTCGCCGAAGACGACACCCGCGCATCCGTTGAAGTAGCCGCTGGCCACGATGTCGTCGAGCGTCTTGCGGATCACGGAAGGCTCGCGGACGCTCGTTTCCAGAAACACGATGCGCCCCTTGGTGTCCGCCGCCCAGCCCATCTGGATGCCTTTCAGGACAAGCGCGGTGTGTCCGCCGCAGGCAGGTCCCTTGCATGCGCCGGGACGCAACGGCCTCAGCTTCACGTCGGGCATCGGCTTCTCCTCCGCAATCGCCTTGGAGAGCCAGTCCAGCGTTTCCGACCTCGCGTACAGGAGCTGGCTGAGCGTCGGGCCGGAGAACGGATGCCCTGCCTTCTCCTTCAGCATCGCGTTGAGCAGCATCGTGATGTTGCTGAAGCCCAGCACGCGCTGCTTGCGCGTGCGGAGCTTCGCCCAGTCGAGCTTGTCCAGCAGGTCCTCCGCGCCGGTTCCGCCGCGCGCGCACAGGACGAGGTCCACCTCGGGATCCATCCACGCCTGCTCGAAGTCGGCCACGCGGTCCTCAACAGAAGCGACCTTCTTGAAGTTGAGGCGCGGCATCACCTTCACCTTGTAGCCGGCCGACTCGAGCGCGGCCTTGCCGCGATCGAAGTTCGCCTTCGGCTGGATGCTCGCCGGCATCACGAGCGCCACCGTGCGGATCGTCCCCGTCGGGAAACATCCGCCGAAATCCAGCGCCTTCGGCTCAGCCGCGCCCAGCGCCATCGTCATCCCCGCAACAACCGCCATCACTTGCCTCATCAGCTTCCTCCTGTCATCTTGCCTGTAAGTTCTTTTGGAAACAACCGGAACAACTTGTAAAAACAACATCTTCTTTCTCGCCGCGCAACCGCGCGGCGATCTTGAAACCGGGCGCAGTTGCGCCCGGATAACAAAAGTTGTTTTTATCAGTTGTCATGGTTGTTTCCTTTTCAACGAAACTTATCCTCATTTACATTCCTGCGCGAAGCGTAGGCGGCGGGCTACACTTTTCAACCATTCAACCTTTTAACCCTTCAACCTTATCACATCCGGCCACTTTTGGCATCGATGAGGTCGCAGAGGCGCTTGTACGCGACAGCGAGCTCGTCGTTAGTCACCTGGAACATGTATTCGCCGGCGCGGGCCATCTCGCCCTCGGCGTTCGCGAGGCGGCGCTCGATGACGTCGGGCGCGTCCGTGCCGCGCCCGACCAGCCGAGCGCGCAGTTCCTCCATCGACGGAGGATTGATGAAGATGTCGATGTAGCCCGCGCGGAGCGGGTCTTCCGGCGGCAGGTGGTGCATCACCTGGTGGCGCACCTTGGCGGCGCCCACCACGTCGATGTCGAGGATCATCGAGTTGCCCTCGTTGAGCACGTCGACGATGGGCTGGCGCAACGTGCCGTAGAAGTTGCCGTGCACCTCGGCGTGCTCCAGGAACGCGCCATCGGCCAGAAGCTCGCGGAAGCGGTCTACCGTGAGGAAGTGGTAGTCGATCCCGTCCTCCTCGTCGCCGCGCGGCGCGCGCGTCGTGCAGGAGATCGAATACTGCAGGTCGGGATACTCCTGCAGGAGCATGTCGATCAGGGTGGACTTACCACACCCCGATGGCGCACTCATCACGATAAAGAGCGGTCTTGTCTTCATATTCCCTCTTGAGCTCCGCGAGCGGCGCCGGGTTGGCGCCGTCCGCTATGTCGTCGTTGATCTGGAACAGCACGCCGTACGCCAGGCCGTACCGTCGGAACGGCGCGTCGTCCGCACCCGCCGCCAGCGCCCCCAGCTGCGCCGCCAGGGCGAACGCCTCGCCGGTCTTTCGCTCGCACACTGAAACGTAGTTGGCAGTTGGCAGCTGACTGCTGGCTGCTGGCTGTTGGTTGCTGCCCACCAGCAGGTCGTCGCCCTGCCCTTCGCAGAGCCTCACGTGGGAGAGGACGGCCGCGTGGATCATCCGCGGCATGGCCGCGAATCCGCTTTCCGTGATCAGGCGGTACCCGTGCGCCACCAGCCAGTCGCCGGCCGCGATTGCCACCGGCACGCCATGCTCCTTCCACACGGTCGGCCGCCCGTAGCGTTCCTCGTCGCCGTCCTGGATGTCGTCGTGTATGAGCGACGCCTTGTGGAAGCACTCTATCGCGTCGCACACGCCGCCGATGTTCCCCGTTCCGCCGCATCGCTCGAAGGCGGCCTTGCACAGACGCGGCCGCAATCTCTTGCCGCCGCGTCCGCAGAACTCGAGAGCGATGTCGCCTATCGACATCACTTGCCGAATACTTCGATCTCGATGTAGTTGTTCACCGGCTCGGAGGTGGAGCCGTTTGAGTAGCAGCGCACGTAGCGGCCCTTCGTGAGCTTGGCGTCCATCGGACGGCCGTCGTTGCGCTCGCGGTACTCCTTGTCCTTGCCCGCGCCGAGCTTGGCGGTGTTGTCGTGGTCGTTGTTGAAGATCGTCTTCACGCCGTCCACGAAGTTCGCGTCGTTCGAGATCTGCACGATCACATCCTTGTAGACGCGCTCGTCGCCCTGGTCGTGCCACACGCACACCGCGGCGATCGTGTGCTCGGCGCCGAGGTCTAGCTGCACCCACTGCAGGCCGCCGGGAAGCTGGAGCATCGAGGTGGCGTCAGGCGTCTTGTCGCCGTCCACCACGTAGTCGTTGTCGCCCGTCACGGCCTCCTCGCTCGTGGTAACCTTCGTGTTCTCGGTGGTGAGCTTCTTCGTGAACTCGGGCTCCACCATGATAGGCGCGCGAAGCTTGCCGGGGCCGGGATCCGGCTCCAGGTTGTCGCTCTTGATCTCCTTCGGTGTGCCGCTCGAGTGTGGCGGCGGCAGCTCGAACTTGATAGCCACCTTCTCCGCGAACATGCCTGCCGCGCAGAACGCGACGGCGCCAAGGATCATCAGCTTCTTCATGTCTTTTTCCTTTCTGGTACTTGAAAAGCGAATGGAGATATTCTATCAGAACCGCCGCCCCATGGCAAGTGTCCATTGGGGCATCCTCCCTTCCATTCAAGCTGTTTCCAGCTCTAAACGAGATTCGAACGACACCTGCGCCGGGATGCGGGAAATATGGTAGAATAGTCGCGTCAAATCTCAACCACAACAGCGAGAGGCAATACATGAAGAACCTGATCCTGATGTTCGCAGCTGGCCTGATGGCCACGATGACGTTCGCCGCGCAGTGCGCAGGCACCACGCAGGAAGGCAAGCGCTGCAAGCGCGAGGCCGCCGAGGGCAGCAAGTACTGCATCGGACACGCCCACCAGGCGAAGCCGTCCGCGCAGTCGAAGGAGAAGGACGACGGGCAATGCTGGGCGGTGACCGCAGCCGGCACACGCTGCAAGCACAAGAAGGTGGGCGACACCGACTACTGCGCGCAGCACGCCGCCAACGTCAAGCCCGCCAAGCCCGTGGACCAGTGCTGCGCCATGACGTGGGAAGGAACCCGCTGCACGCGCAAGCCCGACGATGGCTACCGCTACTGCTCGCAGCACCGCAACCAGTCCGCGGCCGCGAAGAAGCCGGCTGACAAGAAGCCGGCCGCGAAGAAGTAACCCCGAGAGACCTCCTAGCCGAGCAGCTCGCGGACAGCGGCAAGCGCGCGTCCGCGATGGGAGATCGCGTTCTTCTCCTCCGCTGACAGCTCGGCGAACGAGCAGTCATATCCGTCCGGCACGAAGAGCGGGTCGTATCCGAACCCGCCCGTGCCGGATGGCGCTTCGGCGATGCGGCCGGGGCAATGCCCTTCCAGCACATGCTCCGTGCCGTCCGGCGCTATGAGCACGACCACGCATGTGAAGCGGGCCCGCCGGTCGGTCACGCCCGCAAGGTTCTTCAGCAGGAGCGCGTTGTTTGCCGGCGTGTCGCCGTCCCCGCCGGCGTAGCGGGCGGAGCGGACGCCCGGCGCTCCGCCGAGCGCCGCCACCTCGAGTCCCGAATCGTCCGCCATCACCCACGCTCCCGGATGGAGCGGCGCGATGGCGCGCGCCTTGATTCGCGCGTTGCCGGCGAAGTCGTCTGCCGTCTCCTCCGCGCCGGAGTCCTCTCCTCGGACTTCCCATTCCGGCAGGAGCTGCCCGATTTCCCGGAGCTTGTGCACGTTGTGCGATGCTATTATTATCGTTTTCATAGTGGCTAATGCGGGAGTGTCGCAACTTGTTGCGACCGCATGGAGTTACGACCGCCTACCTGATAACAATCCATATGCCGCTCCATGGCGTCCACTGTCCGTCGACCATGTCGCCGCCGGTGGAACCGATCTTGAACTGGCCGTTCGGCAGCCAGAAGTAGACTTTTTCGTCATTCGCGTGCCCGGTGCCCGCGTATGCGTAGGTGTAGTTCGTCTCGGCGAGGCCGTTCGTGACGGCGAAGGAGACGTCGAGCGGCGGCGCCGCGCGATCAATCCGCTTCATCTTCGTGGACGCGGCGAAGACGGCCTCGCCCACCGTGTTCGACGGCGCCACCTGGATGTCGCCGCCCAGCTTCACGCTGCCGCCCGTGATCGTCACGCTCTTGAGGTTGACGGATTCCGGGGTTTCCTGCACGAAGTCCTTGAACGTCGCGTCCTCCATGCCGCCGATCGCATGCACGCCGTGCGCCCCTACTTCCACCGTTAGCGTGCCGCCTGTGATCTTTACCGTCGTGTCGAACGGCTGATAGCCGCCATTCGTCGCGCCACTCCAACTCTGCCCGCCGCCGCCGATGGCGATGCGTACGCCGCGCACCGTCACGTCGCCGCCGGTCTGCTCGTAGCTCTTCAAATAGCCTGCAGCACCAGGCGTCTGCTCGCCGTTGTAGCGCACGCCCGCGCCGCCGATGCCCGCGCCGACGCAATACTCGCTGTTCTTGCTGTATGTCAGCGAATCCGCCACGAGGCGACCGCCCGTGATCTTCACCGGGCCGCACCAGCCGCCGTTGCACGTGCGGGCCTTGCCGCCGCCACCGCCGCCGCCGATGC
>CAMPAF010000042.1 GCA_946631535.1 uncultured Verrucomicrobiota bacterium | reverse complement strand
TGTTCTGGTTGTTTCCAATCTCAAAACGCATGGGTGAAAAACGCAGATGCGCCCTATCGGCGTATGCTATAATACTCATGTCACTGGCAAAAGAATCGTACAAGGAGAGTACATGAAGAGAAGAATCGTTTTCGGGTGCGCGTTGGCGTGCGGGGCCATCGCGGCGTTCGGAGCTGCGCCATGCGCGCTTACCGTGGAGCGGCTCGCGGACCCGTGCGGCGTGGACGCGGCGGCTCCTCGCTTCGGCTGGAAGATGGCTGCGAAGCATGGTACGGTGGACGTTACGCAGTCCGCGTACCGCGTGCTGGTGGCGACGTCGCGCGAGAGGCTTGCGGCAGACGAGGGCGACCTGTGGGATTCCGGGAAGGTGCCAGGCTCGCAGGCGATCGATGTCGCATACGCCGGCAAGCCGCTTGCCTCGTCACGTCGCATCTGGTGGAAGGTGCGCACGTGGGACGGGAAGGGCGCGGCGTCCAACTGGAGCTTGCCCGGCCAGTGGGTGACCGGTATCATGCCGCCCGACGGCTGGAAGGCGAAGTGGATCGGTCCCGCGCCCGAGACGCGTCCCGACGCGGACCTCTCCGGCGCGCAGTGGATCACGGCGCCGAAGGGAAAGAAGGGCAAGGTCACGCTCCAGCATAAGTTCACCTTCGGCGGCGCGAAGCCGGGCGAGTACGTGGAGATGGTGCACGCCGCCGTGCCGCAGCACGTCGTGCGTGTCAACGGCAAATCCTGCCACCTCCACAGCGGCCACATCCACAACTGGCGCTACCTGCGCTTCCGCGACATCACGCCGTGGCTCGTCGTGGGCGAGAACACGATCGAGGTCGAGATCGTGCCCGACAACTTCAACCCGTCCGTGAAGGAGCCCTACGCGTTCCTCGCGCGCTTCAACCTGCCCGGCGGGAAGTCGTTCGGCACGGACGCCTCCTGGACCTCGCCCGACGGCGCCGTGTCCGTCCTCGGCGCGGCTAAGGAGCCCGCGTTCGCGAAGGGACTCGTCACGCGCTGCGAGAACGCCTCGCCCGCGTTCGAGAAGACCTTCACCGTGTCGAAGCCCGTCGCCTCCGCAGTCCTGCACGTGACGGGCGTGGGCTTCTACGAGGCTTCTCTCAACGGCGCGAAGATCGGCAAGAAGGTGCTCGACCCCTCGCCCACGATGTTCGACCGCCACGTCCTCTACTCCACCTACAGCCTTGACGGCGACCTCAAGCCAGGCGCGAACACGATGCGGATACTCGTGGGCCACGGCTGGTACGACGTGCGCTCCATCGCCACGTGGAACTTCGATGTGGCGCCGTGGCGCGACTTCCCGCGCGCGATCGCCCAGCTCGAGATCACTTACGCCGACGGCACGCGCGAGACGGTGGCGACCGACGGCTCGTGGCGCCAGGTGGCGAGCCCGGTGGGCTACGACTGCATCCGCGAGGGCGAGGTGATCGGCGGACACGACCCGTTGATGCCAGACCTCGAAGGCCGCGTGGTGCGCGCGGTCGAGGTGCCGGGTCCGAAGGGCTCGCTCATGGCCGAGAACTGTCCCGGCGCCGAGGTGATGCGCACGCTCAAGCCGCGTTCCATCAAAGACCTCGGCGGCGGCGCGTACATGGTCACGTTCCCCGAGAACATGGCCGGGTGGATGCGCCTCACGCTGCGCGGACAGCAGAAGGGCGACGTGGTGTCGATCCGCTACGACGAGCGCGCGAACGAGGACGGCACGCCGGCCGCGGGATCCGTGCGCGACGGCCTGCACGACAAGCCGCCGGAAGGCCAGGAGCGCCGCGCGATCGATTGCCATTTCCGCTATCCCGCCTCGCAGCGCGTCTGCGCGCAGGACGCCGCGTTCCAGACGGACCGCTACATCTGCTCCGGCCGCGACGGCGAGGTGTACGAGCCCCGCTTCACCTACAACGGCTTCCAGTACGTCCTCGTCAAGGGCCTCCGCCGCGCGCCGGCCGCGGAGGACGTGACGGCGTGCATCGTGCACACCGCGTTCTCCACGATCGGGTCCTTCGCCTGCTCCGACGAGACGTTCAACACGCTCATGCGAATGGGCGACCGCGCGTACCGCTCGAACTTCGTCGATGGCTATCCCACGGACTGTCCGCACCGCGAGAAGAACGGCTGGACGGGCGACGCGTCAATCGCGAGCGAGCTCGCGCAGTACTGCTTCGAGAACACGGCCGCCTACGAGAAGTGGCTGCGCGACATCTGCGACACGCAGCTTCCGAACGGCGACATCTGCTGCATCGTGCCCACGTCGGGCTGGGGTTTCGTGTGGGGTAACGGCCCCGCGTGGGACAGCGCGCTGCCCGTGATCGCGTGGACCCTCTGGACCTACCGCGACGACCGCCGCGCGCTTGACGCCATCTATCCCGCGCTCAAGCGCTACCTCGCCTACACGGCGACGAAGGCGGACGTCGACGGCCTCGTGAAGCACGGCCTCGGCGACTGGATTCCCGTCGACCGCAAGTACTACCCGTCCGTGGAGCTCACAAGCTCCTGCTACTACTATCAGGCGTTGCGGATCGCGTCCGAGATCGCTGCCGTCAAGGGCCTTGCCGCGGAGTCCGCCGCCTACGCTGCGGCGGCCGCGCGCACGCGCGCCGGGATCAACAAAAGGTTCTACAAGGGCAACGGCGTGTACGACAACGGCGGGCAGACGGCGCAGGCGTTCCCGATCGCGTACGGCGTGGTCGAGGAGTCCGAGCGCGCCGCCACAGCCGCGAAGCTCGTCGCGAGCGTGGAGAGCATGGACTGCCACGTGAACATGGGCCTGCTCGGCACGAAGCACGTGTTCCGCGCGCTCTCGCGCATCGGCCGTACCGACCTCGCGTTCAAGATGCTCGTGAACCCCACGAAGCCCTCGATGGTGGAGTGGATCCAGAAGGGCGGCACCACGCTTTGGGAGGACTGGAACAACGGTTCGAGCCGCAACCACATCATGTTCGGTGACTTCATGGGCTGGGCGTACCAGTACCTCGCGGGCATCCAGCTGCCCGAGGCCGAAGGCTCCACGAGCGCCGTGCCGGTGGTGAAGGCGCGCGGCTTCAAGGAGATCGTGATCGCGCCGCAGATCATTGACGAGCTGACGTGGGTGCGCGCGTCCGTCAACGGCCCCTACGGCGAGATCGTCAGCGCCTGGAAGCGCGACGGAAAGAACGTGACGCTCGATGTGACGGTGCCGCCGAACACGACGGCGATCGTGCGTCTGCCTGGCCAGGATGACCGCCGCGTCGGCTCCGGCGCCTATACGTTCCAAGTCACCAAATAACCATCTGCCATTTACCAACCAAAAGGAATCTGCACAATGAACATTCGACAGCCTTTCATGCTTGCCGCAATTTTTGCGTCGGCCAACGCGCTTTCCATTGACGTGACGCTCGCACCGGCGGGCGACATACGTTTTGGTGGTGGCAATGAGCACGTCTTCCGTCCGCTCGTGGCCCGGCCGGGCTGGCTCGGACTCTCGTCCAAGGGCGGCTGGGAAATCAAGAAGCCCGGCGTCGCGCCGTTCTCGCTCATGAACGGCACGAACGCGCTCCTGAAGGCAGAGGCGCGCCTCGAACAGCTGCCGGAGGGCAAGGTGAAGATCGCCTACTCGTTCACGCCCGTCGAGGACGTGCCGCTCGTGATCCTCGCCTGCTCGTTCACGCAGCCCGCCGCGGAGGTGACGGGCCGGCCGTGGAAGATGCCGCCGAAACGGCAAGGCACGTTCAGCCGTCCCGCGAACGACGGCATCCACGTGATGGGCGGGAAGGGGACGGAGGTCTCGGTGGCGTTCGGCGCGACCGGGCGCATGCTGACGTTCGTCGCCGACCGCGAGCAGGGGATCGCCATCCAGGACAACTGGCGCTGGGGCGAGACGTACTCGCTCCGCCTCGGCACGCTCGGGCAGAAGACGTGGAAGAAGGGCGAGACGCAGACGTACGCGTTCACCGTCTCCGCCGACGAGCCGCTCGTGGCGAAGTCCATCGAGCCGACGGTCATCGCGCGCGGCGCGGACTGGATCCCGCTCACCTACCGCAAGGAGATTGAGGCCGGCAGCGCACTCGACTTCTCGTGCATGGGCTTCACCGACGCGCCGTCAGGCAAGTACGGCTGGATGAAGAACGTGGGCAGCCACTTCGAGTTCGAGAGGCGTCCCGGCAAGCCCGTGCGCCTCTACGGCGTGAACCTCTGCGGCACGGCGAACTTCCCCAGCCACGAGGAGGTCGAGATGATGGTCACGCGCTTCAAGCGCCTCGGCTACAACGCGATCCGCTTCCACCACCACGACAGCGGCACGGTGAAGGGCAGCGCCGACGGCCTCACGCTCAGCAAGGAGAACATGGACAAGTTCGACTACCTGCTCGCGACGGCCATCCGCGAGGGCCTCTACCTCACGACGGATCTCTTCGTCTCGCGCAACCACGTGATCAAGTGGCGGCACATCGGCGTGGACCGCGACGGCCTCGTGGACATGCAGCTCTTCAAGGCGCTCTGCGCGCTCTACGATCCCGCGTTCGAGAACTGGTGCGCGTACTCGCGGAACTTCCTCAACCACGTGAACCCGTACACGGGCCGCGCGTACAAGGACGAGCCGGCGCTCTCGCTCATCTCGCTCATCAACGAGGGCGGGCTCTTCATGGGCTGGGGACGCGAGACGGCGAAGGACGAGCGCGTGCGCGAAGCCTGGCGGAAGTGGGTACTCGCGAAGCGCGCCGCCGATCCGTCGTTCTATCCGGACGCCGATCCAGACAACGTCCCGAAGGGCACGTACAACGCCGCGTTCGCGCTCTTCATGGGCGAGATGGAGGCGCGGATGGTCGCGCGCATGAAGGCGTTCCTCCGCGGCATCGGCTGCAAGGCGCTCCTCACGAACGACAACTGCGGTCCGCACTTCGCGCCGCTGCAGCGGGCGTCCGCCGAGTACGACTACATCGACGACCACTTCTACGTGGACCATCCGCACTTCCTCGAGCAGCGCTGGCGTCTGCCGAGCCGCTGCGGCAACCGCAACCCGATCCTCACGCCCGTCCTGCCGCCGTGCCGCCTCGGCTTCACGCGCATGGCGGACAAGCCGTTCACCGTCACGGAGTGGAACTTCTCCGGCCCCGGCATGTTCCGCGGCGTGGGCGGCATCCTCACGGGCGCCATCGCGGCGCTCCAGGACTGGGACGGCATGTGGCGCTTCGCCTACGGCCACAGTCGCGAGGACTGCCTCGAGAACCCCCGGCACGCGCCCGGCTACTTCAACCTCGGCACGGACCCGCTCGGGCAGGCGAGCGACCGCGCAAGCATCTGCCTCTTCCTGCGCGGCGACATCGCGCCGCTCGCGCCGGGCGGCGCCTCGCTGCTCATCACGCCTGCGAGCGAGAAGCCGGAGGGCACGAAGCCGTTCCCCGGCTCGCCGTCGTGGAGCGACGCGGCGTGGAACATGCGCGTGAGCTCCTGCCTCACTCCGCCGCCTGGAAGGCGGCTCTCCCAGTTAGATGCGGCTGGGACTAACTGGGAAAGCCGCCATCTTGGCGGCGACATTCGCATCATTCCGCGCGAGCAGGCCGAGGATCCCGCCGTCACGAACTGGGCGCGTTCCGTCGCCGTCAATCCCTCGCTCGGATTCGACCGCGTGCGCGGCTCCTTCACGATCGACACGCCGCGCACATGCGGCGGTTTCGCGCCGGACGGCGCGTTCTGCGCCGGGGCGATCTCCGTGACGCTTGGCGGCGCGGCCGCCACCGTCTGGGCCAGCTCGCTCGACGGCGCGCCCGTGGCCGCCTCGCGGCGCATCCTCGTGACTCACCTCACGGACGTGCAGGGCGAGGGTACGAAGTTCGCCGATCCGGAGAAGACCATCCTCCTCAAGTTCGGCAGGGGTTCGCTCGTTCGCAACGGCACGGCGCAGGTCGCGCTCGCGCTCGCCGAGCCGTCCGCCTACACGGTGTACGAGCTGGAGACGAGCGGCAAGCGTCTCGGGACCATGCCCGCCGAGGTGAAGGACGGCAAGCTCTGCTTCACGGCGGCGGTTGACGGTCCGCACGGCGCGCGCATGCTCTACGAGGTAGTGCGCAAATAGGAAATGCAATGAGACGCGCCATCTGGATTCTGGGAATCGCGGCAATCGCGCTGTCGGCGAGCGGGTTCACGCTCGTCTCGCCAGACAAGCGGGCGCGCGTTGTGGTTGGCGAAGGCGAGCCAGGTTACGTGTTCCGCGCCGCGCAGGACTTCACGAACGACGTGAAGAGGATAACAGGCGCCGACCTTGCGCTCCTGCGAGGCAACGCGCCGCGGGCCGGCGACGTGTTCATCGCCACAAAGGGAGGGTCGCGCTCCTGCGCGACCGGCAAGGAATGGGAATCCTACGATGTGACCGTGAAGGACGGCGTCCTCTTCGTCGCCGGCGGCGACGCGCGCGGCACGATGTTCGGGCTCTACGACTTCATGGAGCGCTACCTCAAGGTCGATCCGCTAGCCTTCTGGAACGGCGTGCCGTACCCGAAGGCGGACACGCTCGCGTGGGACGCCGTTGAAATCCACCAGTCCTCCCCCACTTTCAAGTTCCGCGGCTGGTTTATCAACGACGAGGACTTCCTTTCCCAGTGGCGCGAGCCCGCCGGACCTCGTCCTGTGCGCACGGCAAAGGGGCTGTGCAGCGTTGTGATCAACCACGGCACGATGGAGGCGATCGCCGAGGCGATGGTGCGCAGCCGCTTCAACCTAATCATCCCCTGCAGCTATATCGACCCGCGCGTGGACTACGAGTCCGAGAACCTGGCCATCTGCGCCAGGCGCGGCCTCTTCCTCTCCCAGCACCACCACGACCCGCTGGGGCTTGGCGGTTTCATGTTCCTCAACCACTGGGAGTCAAAGGGCAAGAACTACAAGTACTCCTACTTCAGCCACCCTCGCGAGGTGGAGGACATGTGGCGCGAGGCGGCGCGCGCGTACGCGAAATTCCCCGACGTCGTCTGGCAGATCGGCTTCCGAGGCATCAGCGATTCGCCGATGTGGTCCGCCGACCCGTCGGTGCCGACATCCGACGAGGAGCGCGCCAAGATCATCTCCGACGCGATGGCGAAGCAGGTGGAGATACTCAGGGAAATCGGCGTGGAGAATCCCTACCTCACGGCGACACTCTGGGGCGAGGGGGCGGCATTCAACGAGAAGGGCTTGCTGAAGGTCCCGGAAGGGGCGACGATAGTCTATTCCGACAACTCGTCGGGCTGGTGGTGGCCCAGGGACTTCTACGTGACGCCGCAGGACGCGTCGCACACCTACGGCCTTTACTACCACCACCAGCTCATCACGGCTGGACCGCACTTCGTCCCCGGCGTTCCAGCCGCGCGCACGTTCGGGCAGCTCAAGGAGGCCGCCGCGCGCAACGCCGTCGAGTACGTCGTCTTCAACGTTGGCAACGTGCGCGAGTTCGCCTACGGCATCGCGGCATCGCAGGCGATGACATGGAACCTCGGTGCGTTCGACGCCGAGGCTTGGGCGAAGGACTGGATCGCGCGCCGATTCTCCACGCAACGCGCGGAATGGCTGTCGCTCCACAACATGTACTTCAAGGCGTTCCAACTCCATCCCGTACACGGACATCCGATGTTCCTCGACGGGCATCTGGCGCACAACGTGTGGCGTCGCCTGCGCCGGGACCTGCTCGGCGCGCTCGCCGCGCGCAAGGCAGGGAAGACAGCAGTTCCGTTCGAGCCGGCGACGAACTCGTACGCGCGCGCGGAGAAGCTCGATCCCTTCAAGAGCGCGCTGTTCGAGTCGAACCACCCGGTGATGGGGACGTGGCACGACACCTACGCGCGTCTGCGTGCGCAGGAGGCGGCCTTTGCGCAGACCGAGCGCTACGCGCGATCTCTCATGTCCCGCGCGCCCACGAACGAGCAGGACCTCGCCTTCGACGCGTTCGTCTATCCGGCGGCGTTCATGCACGCCTTCACGCGCGCGATGTCAGAGTTCGCCGATGCGCTCGACCTCTGCCGGCTCGGCGACGACGCTGGAATGAAGGTTGCGGCAGAACGTGGTCTAGCTGCGCTTGAATCCGCCGAGGCTCTGGACGCGCGCTACTGCCGCGGCAAGTGGGCCGACTGGCACAAGTGCCGCGTCCAGGTGCCGCTGCCGAAGATCATCGAGCACGCCCGCGACCTGATCAAGGTCGTTCAGGACTCCGTCGCCCAATTTTGAATGAGAATATGACCATGCCGCGAAAGAGCAATCTTGAGCTTTTGAGGATTCTCGCGATGCTGGCTATTGTGAGCGGCCATCTCCTCAGCCAAAGTTCACTTGTCAATGTGACGGGGACGAACCACATCCTCGCCATGCTGCTGGGATCAGGTGTGCGCATTGGCGTCAACGTGTTCTTGATCCTAGGCGTTTGGTTCATGGTGGATGCCAAGTTCAAGGCCGAACGCATCGTCCGGCTCTATCTGGAAGTATTCTTTTACAGCGTGCCGATAACGATTTGTATGCTTTTGATGGGTGAAGCGGGTGGCCTTCGTAACGTTCTTCAAGGAGTGTTACCTTTCTTCGGTCGTTCCGTCTGGTTTGCGAGCGCCTATATCTCGTTGATTGCCCTATCGCCGTTCTTGAATCATTTCTTCACCTTGCCGGCTCGTATGCAACGCACGTTGCTGGCTGTTTTGATTTTCCTTTTCTGCCTTGTTCCGACAATCCCCTGCTCCACGCCGCTTGACTACCTGGCCGATTTCACGTGGTTCTGCGTTGTTTATCTTGTCATTGGCATAATCAAGAAAGAAAAAATGCTTGGTCGGTTTCGTGGCGCGAAATGGTTTTTGTTGGCGGGGTGCGCCGTCTATTCTGCCCTTGTGGGCATGCGGCTAATTACAGTTACGCATCCGATTGCGGATTATTGGATCGTCAACATCAAGTCGTTGCCGAACTTCCTCTGCGCCTTTCTGATATTCTTTGGATTCCTTCGGCTGGATTTCGGCGTGGTGAAGGGAATAAACTTTGCGGCGCGCTCGGTGTTTGCGGTCTATATCGTCCATCAGACCCCCGCCTTCATCCATTACCAGTGGAATGTCCTGTGCCGCGCGGATTCATTCGTCAACGCCTCGCCGGCCGTGTTCGCGGGCGTCGTCGCGGGTATTTCGTTTGTGGTCTTTCTGGTTGTGTCGGCAGTCGATTTCATCCGGCTCCGTTTTTGGGAACCGCATTACATGGCATCCACACCCGTCAAATGGATATGTTCAAAGATATCGTCTTTCTACCGTGACTGTTAGCCTATATTCGGCAGTTGAAACCTCGAGAAGTACATTTCACCCTTGAAAACATATATCCAAATCAACATTCGAGCTTTCACCCTCTGGGTGAAAGGGCCAAATACTGCATCGCCCAATGTTTTCAAGGGTGAGAAGTCGATTTGCATGGTTCAACTACCGATTTTAGGTTGAACACACGAGCAAGCGCAATACCTGCAGGACAAGTACCTCTGGGGAAAGTCCCCCTCCCACTTATCCTCAAAGTCTCATGTTACCCGTATTGACCCTCTTCGTTTTCGGGCTTGCCGCAAACGGCTTGAATGTGATATGATGACGTCACGTAAAGTAGTGGCCAGACTGTTCTGCGCGCCGCGGAAGCGGTGCGCGCCGACGAAAGGAAACGTAAGAGAATGAAAAGAATAGCCTTTGTGGCAGGATTGGCGGCGATGTGCATGAACGTTGCCGCGACTGAATGGTTTGTTGACCGCAAGCGCCATGACGACAGTGGCAACGGCAAGTCCGTGGAGGCCGCGAAGCGGACGATCCAGGCGGCGGTGAGCGCGGCGTCGGCCGGGGACGTGGTGACGGTGCTGCCGGGCGTCTACGACGAGGGCGGCGACACGTTCACCGCCAACTCGGTGGTGTCGTCGAACCGCGTGCACATCACGAAGAACCTCACGCTCCGCTCGCGCGACGGCGCGGCCGTCACGCACATCGTCGGCGCGAAGGACCTCACCGTGGCGCAGGACGCCTCGCCCTGGGGCATGGGCCCGGCGGCGGTGCGTTGCATCGCCGTGGCGAACAACTTGACCGACGTGAAGATCGAAGGTTTCACGATCCGCGACGGCGCGACCGCGTTCGGCAGCGACACCGAGCCCGTGCGCGGCGCAGGCATCCTCAACCGGAGAAGCAATCCTGGCATCGATTTCGTTTCGTACATCGTGGCGAGCAACTGCGTGTTTCGCGACAACACGGGTACGCGCGGCGGCGCGACGTATGGCATCAAGGCGGTCAACTGCACCTTCACGGGCAACAGGGCGTCCAGCTTTGGCGCGGCGGCCCGCCAGTGTCATCTGGAAGGCTGCGTCCTCTACCGAAACTCGACCTTGGCGAATAACACCGTCGGCGTAATCGCCTACGGCTACAGCGTCGTGAACTGCACGATCGCGTACAACGAGACGCTGAGCGCATTTTCTAACTTCGACGGTTTGTCGGTCAGATTCGCGAGCAACTGCGTCTCCGTGGCCAACAGCGGATGCGGCATCGACCAGAACATCTACACCTGCATCACGGGCATCACCGGTAAGCCCAACGGGTGCGTGTACGTGGACGAGAATGCGGCACGGATCTTTGTTGCGCCTGCGGCGGGCGACTTCCGCCTCCGCGCCGAGGGCGAGGCCGTGACGCAGAATCCGCTTGCCGAGGGCTACTGCGGCGCCGTGCAGGAGGTCGTCTCGTGCGAGGGGAGCGGCTACCTCTCGTTTTCGAAGGCAAGTGACGGGACGCTGTACGTGGACGGCGTGCCCGTGCGGTCGAGCGCGTACGCCTACGCGGCGCCTTGGCCGCGCGCCTTCGCCGTCACGTTCCAACCCGGTGCGGGTGGCAAGGAGATCGTGTACTACCACTACAACGGCCTCTGCCGCTGGCCGACGGCGGATGACGTCTACTACGTGCTTCCGCCCGTCTCGGGCAGCGCGACGGTCGCGGCCGCGACCGGCGTGGTGCGGTACGTCTCGCCGAGCGGCGACGACGAGGCGGACGGATCGGCGGCGACGCCGTGGCGTACGCTCCAGGGGGCAATGGACGGGCTCGAGCGCGATTCGATTGGCTCCGCAGTCGTCTACGCGGCGCCCGGCCGGTACGACGAGGGCGGCGCCGTCGAACGCGGCACGTCGAACCGCGTCGTGTTCGCGTCCAACCGGTCCGTGCGCCTGAGGGCGCAGAGCGGGCCGCACGACACGTTCATCGTCGGCGCGGAGGACCCCGCGCCGGCCGTGGCGAACGACTACGGCCTCGGTCCGAACGCGACGCGTTGCGTGGCCTTCCTCAACAGCCGCCATGCCGTCCAGGGCTTCACGCTGACGGGAGGCCGCACGGCGGTGAGCGAGACCAACTCGGATATCCTCGGCGGGCGCGGCGGCGCGGCGGCGGCGATCGCCGAAACCGGCAACGGCACCTACAACTCCGCCTTGCTGGACTGCGTGGTGACCAACTGCGTGGCGAGCCGCGCGGGGGCGATGTTCGGCGGGACCATTGACCGCTGCCTGCTCGTGGACAACGTGGCCGTCCGCGGCGGCAACGCCATCACGCGCACGGGCGTCGTGCGGAGCAGCATCTACACGCGCAACCGCTCCGGGAACGGCATCGTCGGCCAGAACTCCTCCGCACGCAACTGCACGGTGGTGAGCAACTATTGCTCGAACGTGCAGCTGGCGACCAACTGCGACGGAGCGTCCAATACCGTCTTCGCCGTCAACGCCGTGGGGAACGACATCGAGAGCGCCTCCCAGGTCGGCTGCTGCGTCTACGAGAAGGCGAGCGTCACCCCGAACGGCAGCGTGAAGGAGACGACGCTGTTCGCCGACTACCTGAACGGCGACTTCCGCCCTTACGCGGGGAACGCCGGAACGTACCTCGGCGATCCGCGCGTGTTTGCCGACGGCGGCTGTTTCGCGGACTTCAACGGCAAGCCGTTCCCGATCGGCCCCAACGGGCGGATCACGGCGGGCGCGGTGAGCGATCTCGTCACGTCGCTGCGGATCGTCTCGCCCGTTCCCGGCGGAACCGACATCGAGGGAATCTTCACCGAATTCCCCGTCACGGTCACGGCCACGCGCGCCGACCGTCAGCTGATCGGCTTCGAGGTGAACGGCGCCACGCAGGTCGTGTCGGGCGCGTCGGTCACGGTGACGGCGGACCAGTTGGCGGACTTCACGTCGTTCATCGTAAAGCCAATCTACAACACCGACTGGTGGGTGGACGCGACGAACGGCAACGACGCGAACACGGGATGGGACGCGGCGCACGCGAAGAAGACGCTCGCCGGCGCGATGTCGCACGCCTGGGCGGGCGAGATGGTTCACGCGCTGCCCGGCGTGTACGATGCGGGGACGATGGTGCAGGACAATCCGTTCCTGACGGCTACGACGAAGAGCAACACGGACGTCGTGATCCCGTCGCGCGTGGTGGTGCAGACGAACGTGACGCTCGTCGCGGAAGGAACTGCGGACGAGACGGTGATCGAGGGCGGGCTCGGCACGAAGGACGGCGAGTATGGGCTGGGACTCGACGCCGTGAGGTGCGTCTACCTGAACAAGGGGTCGAAGGTGCGAGGCTTTACGCTTCGCGGCGGGCGCACCGACTGGACGAACGAGATGGACGACAACAACTACGGCGGCGGAGCGCTCGGGCGCGCGGCTGACGGCAACGCCGTCGAGGACTGCGTCGTGACGGGGTGCGTCTCCCACCGCGGCGGCGCCGGGTTCAACGTCACGTTCAGGCGCTGCCGCATCGTCGGCAACCGCGTGACCGGCAACTCGCCCGCAGGGCGCCAGGTGGCGCTCTACGGCTGCTACGTGGCCGACAACCTTGGGCGGGACGGCGGCATCTACAGCGGCGTCGTGCAATACCAC
>CAMPAF010000041.1 GCA_946631535.1 uncultured Verrucomicrobiota bacterium | reverse complement strand
GCGCGCACAAGTACGAGCGGCCAGAGGTGCGCGCGTGCTTCGCGGACCCGTCGTGCCCCAACCCGTTCGAGCTGTGCGTGAAGGCGTTCCGCGAGGGCATCGGGGACGACCGCATCTTCCTCGCCTGCCAGGGGCATTTCACCGGCGCGGAGGCGGCGTACGCGGACGCGAGCCGCACGGGGGCGGACATCGTCCACCCCAACCAGCCGGTCAAGTGGGCGAACCTCATGCTCCAGGCGCGCTGCACCATAAACCAGATATTCACGCACAACATCGTGTTCTGGGCCGATCCGGACTGCATGATGATCAGCCAGGACGCGCTCGGCATCGAGCAGGCCCGCGTGGAGGCGACGGTGATCGCGCTTCCCGGCCAGCAGATGTTCGCGGGCGACAAGCTGGGCGAGCTGGCACCCGACCGCATCAGGCTTCTCCAGCAGTCGCTTCCCGTCTGCGACGTGCGCCCGGGCAACCTCTTTCCGCAGTTCGGACATCTTCCGATCTGGAACCTGGGCGTGAAGCGCCCGTTCGGCTCGTGGCACGTGGTGGCGCTGTTCAACTGGGAAGAAGAGCAGGCGGAGGTGGGCTTCGACTGGAGCGAGATCGGCGAGGCGGCCGACCAGCAGTTCGCATGCTGGGAGTTCTGGACCGAAACGTGGCATGGCGTCAACGAGGAGCGCTTCACGATGCAGGTGCCGCCGCGCAGCGTGCGCCTGATCGCGATGCAGCCGTACGCGGCGCATCCGCAGTTCCTCACGAGCGACCGCCACATAACGCAGGGCGGCGTGGAGCTGAAGGGGCAGCAGTGGGCGGAGGACGTCCTGACCGTGACGCTCAACGTGATCGGCGGATTCCCGATGACGGCGCGTTTCTTCGTGCCGGACAGCTTCTCCCTTGAGTCTGTCTCCGTGCCAGGCGGCGTGACGGCCACGACGCGCCGCGAGGCGGGTGGCAAGGTGCTGGCGGTGACGCTCGCGGCCGACAGGACGCAGGATGTGCCGGTGACGCTCTCCTTCAAGTAGCGAGCGGCGGGATTTGGTATACTAGCGGGCGACATCCCGAGGAAAAAAGATGAAGATCGGATTCGACAACGAGAAATACCTTTCGGAGCAGTCGGAAGAGATCCGCCGGCGCGCCGCGAAGTACGGGAAGCTGTACCTCGAGTTCGGCGGCAAGCTGATGAACGACATGCACGCGGCGCGCTGCCTGCCGGGCTACGACCCGAACGTGAAGCTGCGCCTGCTGCAGTCGCTCGCCGACCAGGCGGAGATCATCCTCTGCATCTATGCGGGCGACATCGAGCACAAGAAGATGCGCGCCGACTTCGGCATCTCCTACGCCGACGACGCGCTGAAGCTGATAGACGACCTGAAGCGGCTCGGGCTCCTCTTCCGCGGCGTGGTGATCACGCGCTACACGGGACAGGTCGCCGCCCAGCAGTTCCGCCAGCGCCTGGAGAACCGCGGCATTAAGGTGTTCTTCCACTACGTGACGCAGGGATATCCAGCCGACGTGGAGACGATCGTCTCGGAGGCCGGCTACGGAAAGAACGAGTACGTGCCCACGGAACGCCCCATCGTTGTCGTCACCGCGCCAGGGCCCGGCTCTGGCAAGTTCGCCACATGCCTCTCGCAGATCTACCACGAGTATCGTCACGGAAAGAAGGCGGCGTACTCCAAGTTCGAGACCTTCCCCGTGTGGAACATGCCGCTCGAGCACCCGCTCAACGTCGCATACGAGGCCGCTACGATCGACCTCAAGGACTGCAACATGATCGACCCGTACCACCTGCAGGCGTACGGCAAGACGACGGTGAACTACAACCGAGACGTGGACGCGTTCCCGCTCCTGCGCGCCATCTGGGAGAAGATGACGGGTGGCGAGTGCCCATACAAGAGTCCGACGGACATGGGCGTGAACCGCATCGGCTTCGGCATCGTCGACGACGCGGTGGTGCAGGAGGCGTCGAAGCAGGAGGTGATCCGCCGCGCATTCCGCTACATGACCGACTTCGCCCTCGGCACGACGGACCGCGAATCGGTTGCCCGCGCCGACTCGCTCATGCAGAAGCTCGGCCTGAAGCCTGAGGACCGCATTCCCGTGGAGGCGGCGCGCCAGGCCGCGCAGAACGCGAAGGAGGCCGGCAAGGGCAAGGCCGGCGGCAACATCGTCTCCGGCGCCGCCATCCAGCTCAAGGACGGGCGCATCATCACCGGGCGCAACTCCGACGAGATGCACGCCGCAGCCGCCATGATGCTGAACGCCGTGAAGGAGCTGGCCGGCATCCCCGCGCAGATTCCGCTCATCGCGCCGAACGTCATCCAGTCGATCGCGCACATGAAGCACGACATCCTGAAGGGCGGCTACACGTCGCTCAACCTCGACGAGGCGCTGATCGGCCTCGCGATATCGTGCACCACGAACCCGGCGGCGCAGATCGCCACCGAGAAGCTCAACGAGCTGCGCGGGTGCGAGGTCCACATGACGCACATCGTCACGCCAGGCGACGAGGCCGGTCTGCGCCGCCTTGGCTGCCGGTTCACGAGCGACCCGTACTTCGCTTCGAACGCGTTGTTCATGGCAGGGCAGTAATGGAGTTTGGACGGTGAAGACGCTGGAGAGGTATGTTTTCGGGGCGTTCCTTTCGTCCTTCCTTCTGGCGTTCCTCGTGCTGTCGTTCGTCCTCACGATCGGCCTTTTCGTGCAGATCGTGGGATACATCCTGGACGGCATCCCTATGGAGCTTGTCGGCAGGTTCGCCGTCGTGAGCTTCCCTGAGACGATGCAGTGGACGATCCCGATCGGCCTGCTCGTCGCGTCCATCCTCGTCTTCTCGCGTCTCTCCGCGGACAGCGAGATCGCCGCGATGCGCGCCTGCGGCGTGAACCTGCTCACCGTGATGCGCTGGCCGCTTCTGTTCGCGACGCTCTGCACGGTGGCCGGCCTTTTCATCAACAACGAGATCGTGCCGCGCGGTCATGAGGTGCGGCGCAATCTCGTGAAGCGCATTTCCGTGGGCGCAGGGATCGATCTGCTGGAGCCAGGACGCACGATCACCGACTTCCCGAATGTGAAGATACACTTCAACGAGAAGAAGGACGGCAAGTTGCTGGGCCTCACCATCCTTGACTACTCGAACCCGAATACGGTCGCCAAGATATCCGTGGCGACTGCGGAGGTGTCGCAGGTGGGGCGCGACCTGGTGCTGCGGATGAGGAACATAAGCGGAGAGCCGACAGACGCCGATGACAACCGGAGGATGTCGGCAGACGTGTGGGAGTACAGGCTGAAGGACGCCCTGAAGGACGACAAGTACAAGCGTCGCGAGAAGGACTTTACCCTGCTTCCGCGCATGACGGAGGACGGGACGGTGAAGAGCGAGATATTCCACGCCATGAGCTCGGCGAAGCAGGAGGTCAAAGTCGTGTCCGCCATGGAGAAGAGCGAGAAGAGCCGCTTTCTGCGCCGTCAGGCCAGGAGGAGGTTGAGCGACGTCAGGACCGAGTTCATGAAGCGCCTGGTATCCGCATTCGCGTCGATATGCTTTGTTCTGGTGGGAGTGCCGCTCGGGATCCGCGCTCAGCGGCGCGAGTCGACGATAGGCATGGCGATCGCGCTCGTGGTTGCGCTCACCTACAACCTCCTTGAGCTGCTGATGACGAGCCTCTCCAAGAACTACGCGCTGCATCCCGAGATACTTATCTGGCTGCCGGTGGCGCTTTGCGTCGCGCTGGCCGCTCGCCTCATTCCCAAGAACCTCTGAAGCACAATGAAGGACGAACTGACAATCGCGCTCGACGTGCCTACGAAACTGGCCGTGACGGTTGCGGACTGTACGTCCGCATCGGGTGCGCTCGCCCGAGCCCATCTCTCTGGACCTGCGGCTTCGCGCTACCTTGCGCAGGCTCTCGCTGGCGCGGCCCTGCTCGGTGCGGAGTGCTCTGCCGAAGACGAGACCGTGACCTTCCGCCTGGATTGTCCCGGCCCGCTGGAGGGTTTCCTGGCCGAGGCGACTGTGGCTGGCACGTTACGCGGCTACACGAAGAAGAAGATACTTGACGACTTCGATGGTCTTGGCGCGCCGAAGGATCCGGCCGTGCTGGGGAAGAACGGCACGTTCGAGGTGATCAGGTCCGTGCCGGGATCCATATTGGCCTCGGGCGCGGTGGCCGTCGCATTCGGGAGCCGCAACGCTGTCGCTGCAGGGTTGGACGCATACTTTGCGCAGTCGCTGCAGCGGCGCGTCCGTACCGCCGTGGTGTCCGCGGCCGGCGACGACGGCGTGCCGACGTTCGCCCGCGGGCTGCTCGTGGAGTGTCCGCCTGACGGTGACGAGGGCGCGTTTGCGCGAGTGGCAGAGGTTTTCGGATCCGGCGCGGCGGCGAAGGCCCTGTCGACGGCTGGCATTTCGGTGCGTTCGCTTCTGAAGAAGCTTGGCCTGCCGCAGGCTGAGCTGCGCGAGACGAGGCCGCTCTCGTTTGCGTGCCGCTGCAGCGCGGACCGTGCTTCGGCGATGCTGGCCGCGCTGCCGCCGGAGGAGCGCAGCGCGCTTCCTCCCGTGGTCGACATCACCTGCCACATGTGCGGGCGCACCTACTCGGTGAAGACGTAGAACGTGGTGATGCGAGGCGTAAGCGCCTTGATGATCGGCGTGAGACTCGCCACTGGCGTCTCAGGCGGTGCGTATACGAACGCCACCGTGACTTTTGCCCCCTGATCGCCTGTCTGCTCGAGACATGTGGGAAGCTCGCTCCAGTCTGCCACCGGGCGAGTCTTCGGCTTGAGGACGGGGTCGAGCCCGTCGCCGCTCCAGTCCTCCTCCACGAACGTGAACGAGCGCGCGCCGTCGGCGGCGAGGCGGATCTCGAAGGGTTGAAATAGGCGGCCCTTGCGGTCGCGCCATGCGGGGTCTGGGAGGAATGCCTTGTAGAAGAACTGGCCGTCTGGCGCGCCGTTCATCTTGAGAGCGACTCCGTCAAGCGCCTCGAACGCCTTCGCGACCTCGATCGCGCGCGCCAAGTTGACGGAGGCGTCGAACGACGGGCTCACGAACAGGTCGCTGCCTGGCGTCGCGTCCGCCTTGAGCGAGCGGAGGACGTCGCCGGCGTTGTCGGCCGTGATGGTGGGGGTACGCGCCTTCACGCGCGTCGTGCCGTCCCATGCTAGGCGCATCTCCAGCAGGGTGCCTGCAGGAAAGGCCTTTTTGGCGGCGAAGCGCCCGTAGGTGGAGGACTGGTCGAAGCGTCCGTCGAGCTGGAGCATGGATGGCCCGTGGCCGTATAGCGCAAAGACGGCGCATGGGATGTTGGTGGCGGCCAAGAGGCGATTGGCGGCGTCGCGCGCGCCGCCGGTGTACACGAGAGGTTGGGCAAGTATCGCTCCCTCTTCCTTTGCCAGCTTGTCGTCTAGAATGTCAGAGAGGGCGAGGGGGGCGGCGTTCGTGGCTCCGTATGGTGTAGCGGTAAGGACGAGGCGTTCGCCCTGCGGCCACATGCGCGCGAGGAAGGGGTCGATGGCCACGCCCTGCGGCACTCCAATCGACTCCACCGCGGCGGCGATGGCGGCAGGAGAGGCCACGGTCACGCCAAACGACTCGTAGGAACGGTCGGAGAGGGGACCGATGGCGAAGAACTCCGTCGGCTCCGAGAGGCTTATGCCTGTGGCCTCCATCAGGAAGGTGACAGTGCGCGAGGCACGGTCGACAAGGACACCGTCAGGCGCCTTGCGCTCGGCCTTCCAGCGGGCGATGTCGTTCGTGCGGACTGGCGACCAGTCCATCGGCGCGCGAGCTGTGTCCGCAACCGCGGCGGATGCGAGGAGGCCTATAGCCAGGATGCAGAAAGTCTTTGAGATATGGCTGTTCATGTGGGGATGATTATAGCATAATTGCTTAAGTGGTGATTGACCTGGGAAGGGGATTCATGTATCATTGCGCCGACAGGAGAACATGACATGTGCGCGACGCTGAGTATGAGAATGGCGGTGCTGGCTTCATTTGGGCTGGCGGCCGTGAGCCTTTTTGCCGGCCAACCGACCAAGGCGAACTTCGACGTTCGCGCGTTTGGTGCCAAGGGCGACGGAGCCACGATGGACACGGCCGCGGTGCAGGCGACGCTTGACGCCTGCTCGCGGGCCGGAGGCGGCCGCGTGACAGTGCCTCCTGGCACGTATCTCATCGGGTCCATCTACCTTGGAGACCGTACGGAGCTCCATCTCGAGTCGGGTGCAACGCTCCTCGGCAGTCCGAACCTGGCAGACTACAACGCGCCTGACGCCTATCCTCAGAACTGGGGCAGCAAAAACGAGGGATGGAGCGCCAAGCACCTGATTCTCGCCCTCGAGAAGAAGGGTGTGTCGATCACGGGCCGGGGCGTCATCGACGGCAACGGGCGAGCCTTCTTCGACGACAAGCCGCAGTTCGTGGGCAAGGTCTGCTGGCGCGACGGCGGCATCAACGCGCGCGACTACAAGCACCAGGGTCGGCCCGGACAGGAGATCGTCTTCATCGAGTGCTCGGACGTGGAGGTGCGGGACGTGACCTTCCGCGACATGAGCTGCTGGAGCTGCTTCTTCCACGGGTGCGAGAACGTGACTGTTGGAGGAGTGACGGTGCGGAACGGGCTGCGCAACCTCAACACCGACGGCTTCGACGTCGATTCCTGCCACAACGTGCGGATAGGAGACTGCGACATCGTGACGGGCGACGACGCTATCGCCATACGCGGCTCGCCGTCGCGGCTCAAGGACCAGTCGAAGGTGTGCGAGAACGTGCGCGTCTCGAACATCGTCTGCCGCGTCTCTGCGGACGGCGTGCGCGTTGGCGTGGGCGACGGCACGATACGCGACGTGAGGATATCCGACATGAGGATCGAGCATGCCGGGCGCGGACTGCATGTCCAGTGCTGCTACGGAAAGGCGCCAAAGAAGGGAGTCGACATCTCGAACATCGTGTTCGAGCGCATCTCGATCAGGGAAGTTTCCGAGGCGGTGGCCGTAGTGGCTGGATCGGAGCTCTCCAAGGCGACCCTCGGTGGTGTCCGGTTCGTCGGCATCGACGCGGAGACATGTCTGCCGATGACGATTGCAGGCGGAGGGGTGACGCATGTGGATGGCGTCGAGTTCGAGAACTGCACGTTCCGGTTCGTCAAGTCGGCATACGATAGCCACAGCGACCATGAGATGGGGACTATGTCTGGGCGAAAGAATGGCGCGTTTTACATCGAGAAGGCGTCTGGCGTGGCATTCCGCAGCAGCAGGCTCTTCTGGCAAGATGGAGCGATGCCGAGCGTGACGCGCGCGTTCTCCGTGCATGACGCGGCAGAGCCGTCCGTTGACGGGCTGTCGCGCATGCCAGACCGTGCCAATGTCGGCGAGCCTTCTGGCGCGGGCGAATTCTCCATCGACACGCCGCGCGCGACAGGCGGGCCAGTGGTGCATGCCGCCGACTTCGGTTTTTCGCCAACGAGCGACAAGAACGCCGCCGCTATCATGCGTGCGCTCGCCGAGTGCCGTCGCGTTAAGGCGAATCGTCTCGAACTCGCGCCCGGCACGTATCGCTGCTTCGACGAACCCGGAGTCGTCATGCGCGACTTCACCGACTTCACTTTAGATGGCAAAGGCGCTGTGCTCGTGTTCCGCCGCGCGCCGGAGTACCGCTGCCAGCCGCAGAGCGAGCTCATTCTCGACAAGGGCAATCTGCTCGTGCAGCGCTGCCTCCGCACCGAGGTGCGCGATCTCGTGATGGACTGGGACTGGGAAGGGGACCCGCTCGCCTCCTTCGTGCGCGTGACGCGGCGCAACCTCGACGAGGCGCATCCCGAGAACGCCTGGATGGAACTCACGTTCGTCGACTACGAACGCCACCCGAAGTACCCCGAGCCTGTGCCCGTTCAGAAATTGATGGCGATGGACGAGTGCCGCACGCGTTTCCGCGCGGGTCCGGGGCTTTCCTGCGGCCAGACCGAAGGCCACTTTGGCGCGAAGAACGAATGGACCGCGCCGAACGTGCTGCGTGTGTGGCCGGGCATGCCCATGCCGGAGCGCAACCAGAATCCCGCCACGCGCTTCGCCGCCAACCCGAAGTGGAACCTCCAGGTGGTGCGCCGTTTCGAGGAGGGCGGACTCTACCGTCTCCAGCACTGCTACTACGGCAAGAACGGCATCAACCTCGACTCGAACCGCCACCTCACCGTGCGCGACGTGCGCGTGTGGGCGTGTTTCGGCATGGCGATGGTCACGGACGGCGCGCAGGAGTATTGGCAGGTGGAGCGCTTGCGCGTGGCGCCGCCCACGGCAAGCGAGTTCGCCGCCGCCTATCCTGGAAAGCGCTTCTTCGAGCGGCCGGTGTCGTCCACCTCAGACGGCCACCACGTGGCGCGCTCGAAGGGGCACTGCAAGTACATCGACTGCTACTGGACGCGCAACAACGACGACGCCAACAACTTCCACGACCGCTTCACGATCGCGGTGAAGGTGGCGCCGCGCAAGCTGTACGTGATCAACCGGCGCGGGGCGGCCTACTTCCGCGCCGCGCCGGGCGCGCCGCTCGAGCTGCGCCACCCCGACTTCTCGCCGGCCGGCTGCACGGCGAGGCTCGTGCGGGTGAACAAGGAGCTGCTCGAGCTGGACCGCGACATCCCCGACCAGAAGGGGCCGTGCTTCCTCGTGTGGGACCGCACGTACGGGACCGACTGGGTGCTGTTCAAGGGCTGCACGTGCGAGGACAGCGGCTGGCGCAACATCTTCTCGCCGTCCAACCTCACGATCGAGGACTGCACGTTCCGCCGCACGCCCGGCGTGCCGCTGCGGCTCATCGCCGACTGGCGCGCGGACCTCTGGTGCGAGGGCATGGGCACGACTAACGTGGTGATCCGCAACTGCACGTTCGAGGACGCCGGCACGCTCGTGCCGAAGGAAGGGCAGATATCCACGCGCTGCGTGGTGCCAGCGGGCTGGGACATCCCGCCGCCCGACAAGGGCTTCGTGGGCGGCGACGTGCTGATCGAGAAGTGCACGTTCGTGCGTCCGACGGGGCCGGTGCTCGACTTCCCCACGGGGCGCAACGTGACGTTCCGCGACTGCACCGTGGACCTGCGCGGTATCGTTGGCGCCACGCCCGCGGCAGGCACTATTGACGTGTCCGGCGCAGAGAACGTACGCATTGATCGGCTTACGACATTGAGGTAGGACAAATGCATAGATTTGCGGCATTTCTCATTGCGGCGTTGCTGGTCATGACGGCCTCGGCGCGCGTGGAGTATTCGTGGTCGGAGGTGTTTGCGCCTCCGCTGGCGGTGACCAATGCACCCGTGGTCAAGCCGGGCGACCAGCACGTGCTTCATTTCTCGAATGGCGTGGTGCGTGTCCACCATCTGGTGACCGACCGCTGGTTCGACCTGCAGGCCGCGCCGTTCCCGACATGCTCGGCGGCGATGCTACTCGACGACGGGCGGCTGATGGTGGTTGATGGTACCGGCAAGAAGGCCGTGTACGGCACGCCACGGCGAACGAAGGCGTACCATCCAGTCAACTGGGTGGTCATCGTCGCATACCTGCTGCTGATGGCGGGAATGGGGGTGTGGTTCATGCGGCGGAACAGGTCGAGCGACGACTATTTCCGTGCGGGAGGGCGCGTGCCATGGATCGTCGTGTCGATGAGCATCTACGCCACGATGTTCTCGTCCATCACCTTCCTCTCCATTCCGGCGCTGACGTACCTCACCGACTGTAGATACTTCATAATCACCTTCGGCATCATCCTGATGGCGCCGGTGGTGACGAGATGGTACCTGCCGTTCTTCCGGCGGCTGAACCTCACTAGCGCGTACGAGTTCCTGGAGGTGCGCTTCAACCTGCCGTGCCGTCTTTTCGCGAGCGCTGCGTTCATCCTCTTCATGGTGGCCCGCACGGCGATCGTCACGTACCTGCCCGCGCTTGCCGTGGCGGCGGTGACGGACCTCGACGTGAACGCGGCGATCGTGGCCGTCACCGTGGTGACGATATTCTACTGCACGATCGGCGGCGTGGAGGCCGTCATCTGGAGCGACTTCGTGCAGAGCGTCATCCTCATCGCCTCGACGGCGCTCATTTACGTCCTTCTCGTGGCCGGTACAGACGGCGGGTTCGCCGGATTCATCTCTGCGGGTACGGCGGCCGGGAAATTCCGCGCGTTCGACTTCGCGTTCGACTGGACGCAACCATGCTTCTGGGTGGTGCTGATCGGCGGCATAGTGGCCAACCTCGCCAGCTACACGAGCGACCAGTGCGTGGTGCAGCGGTACATGACGACGAAGGACGAGCGGGGAGCGGCGAAGTCCATCCTCTTCAACGGCGTGCTCTCGTTCTTCAACTGCATCGTCTTCTTCACGCTGGGCGTTGCGCTCTGGACGTTCTACCGCTCAAATCCGGGGCTGCTGGACGTCACCATGCCAAAGAACGACAGCGTGCTGCCGCTCTTCATCGGCAACGACCTGCCGACGGGCGTCTCGGGACTCGTGCTCGCCGCCGTCGCGGCGGCCACGATGAGCACGCTCTCCGCCAACCTCAACTCGGCAGCGAGCGCCATCGTCACGGACTTCTGGGAAAGGCTGGTCCTGAGAGGGTCGCGCTCCCGCGCGACCGCGGACGCAACAAGTTGCCTCCCTCCAGGGGCAGACAGATCAAAGCTCCTGTGCGGCAAGATATCCACGGTCGCCGTGGGACTCCTTGGCGGCGGATTCGCGCTGGTGCTGGCCAACATGGAGATATTGTCGATATACGACCAGTTCCAGCGCTTCCTCGGCGTGCTGACGGGCGGGCTTGGGTGCCTGTTCTTCATGGGCGTGTTCATGAAACGTGTCAATGGATTTGGCGCGACGGCTGGCCTTGTTGCCAACTACGCGGTATGCTTCGCGCTGGACCAGCTGCAATTCGCGGGCAAGCCGCACCTGCTGCTGTACGGGTTCCTTGGCATGGTGGCGTGCCTGATCGTGGCACCTGTCGCCAGCAGGTTTAAAAGTGGTTCCTAAAAAGCATTCTCGAGATATCCGATGATCATAGATTTCCATACGCACAACTTTCCTGACTCCATCGCGCAGCGGGCCATCGAAACGATGGTCGATAAGCTTCGGCACGAGTTTGTCCCGTTCGGGGACGGCACGCTCGCGTGCCAGCTTGCCGCCGCCAAGGCCGACGGCATCGACCGCTGCGTGATGTGTCCGATAGCCACGAAGCCTTCACAGGCGGACGTCATCCTGCGCACGGCGCTCGAGATCCGCGACGGCGAGAAGGGCGAGGAGGCCGCACGTGTCATCATACCCCTCGCGTCCGTCCATCCCTTCGATCCCGACTTCAAGCTTCGCCTGAAGGCGATCGCGGACGCGGGCATCCCCGGCATAAAGCTGCATCCGTACTACCAGGGGTTCCGGCTGGACGATCCTGCCGTCGTTCCGTTCTTCTCCGCAGTGCGAGACCTTGGACTCGTCGTGATCGCCCACTGCGGATACGACAATGGCTTTCCAGATGATCCGATGACATGCGGGCCTGCGGAGATTGCCGCGCTCCTCGCCGCCGCGCCGGGGCTTGGCCCGCGCTTCGTCGCGGCGCATCTGGGCGGACGCGTGGGCAATCCGCCGGGCGCGACGGACATCCTGCTCGATACGGGCTGCTTCATCGACACCGCATGCCTCGAGATGCTTCAGGACGACGCCGACGCGATCCGCGTCATGGAGACGTGGCCTGTGGAGCGCATCGTGTTCGGCACAGACTACCCGTGGAACCGCCAGGGGCGGCTCGTCGAGTGGGTGAAGGCGCACCGTCCGCTCGCCGCCGAACGGGAGGCGATCTTCCACCTGAACGCGGAACGTCTGCTCGGCATCTGACACGGCGGGCGCGATATGGTACAATATGCCGCATGGCAAAGACTCTCAAGACGTTCGCCGACCCGCAGAAGCTCCAGAAGTGGTGCGCTGCGCGGCGGCAGGCCGGCGCCAAGATAGCGCTCGTGCCTACGATGGGCTACCTGCACGAGGGGCATCTTTCCCTCATCGCTGCGGCCAAGAGGAAGGGCGCGGACGAGATCGTCGTCAGCGTGTTCGTGAATCCAGTCCAGTTCGGTCCCAACGAGGACTACGAGAAGTATCCGCGCGACGAGAAGGCCGACCTCGCCAAGTGCCGCGCTGCGGGCGCGACGGCCGTGTTCTTCCCCACGCCCGCGAACATGTACCTCGACGGCCATTCCACCTTCATCACGGAGGAGACGCTTGCGGCGGGCCTTTGCGGCGCGCGCAGGCCGGGGCACTTCCGTGGCGTCTGCACCGTCGTGGCCAAGCTGTTCAACATCGTCCATCCGCACCTTGCGGTCTTCGGCCAGAAGGACTTCCAGCAGGCTGCCGTGATCAGGCGGATGGTGCGCGACCTGAACTTCGACGTCAAGATATCGGTCGCGCCGATCGTGCGCGAACCCTCAGGCCTCGCGCGCAGCTCGCGGAACACGTACCTTTCGGACGACGAGAGGGCGCGCGCCGTGGCGCTGTCGCAGTCGCTCGCGCGGGCGAGGGCGGACGTCGCGGCGAAGGGGACGATGCCCTGGCACGCGTACCGCGCGCGGATCGTGAAGGCGCTGGAGAAGGCGGGCCTCGTGGTCGACTACGTGGAGGCGGTGGACGCCGAGACGCTCGTGCCCGCGAAGTCGCTCTCGAAGGGCGTTGCGGTGCTGCTCGCAGTCTGGTGCGGCAAGACGCGCCTGATAGACAATGCGGTGATGTGAGATTTCTTTGACGACAACCAACAAACTAACCAAAAGAAAGAAGGAATGACCATGGAAATGACACGCAGAGGTTTTCTCGGAAGCGCGGCCGGGTTCGCGGCGGTTGGCGGCAGTCTGCCTTGCCTCGGGGCGCTGAGCTCCGTCTACAAGGGCGTCCCGATCGGCGTCATCACGTACTCCTACCGGTCGATGCCGGCGGGCGCGGGCAAGACGCTAGAGTACGTGCTGGGCTCTAGCCTCAGCACGATCGAGCTGATGTCGAACGACGTCGAGATCGACGCCGGCGCGCCGATGAACAAGCTTTCCTGGAAGATGTCCAAGGAGGACAAGGCCGCGGTTGCGGCGTGGCGGCTCAAGGTAGACATCAAGCGCTTCGAGGAGGTGCGCGCGAAGTACGAGGCGGAGGGCGTGGCCGTGCACATCGTGAAGTTCGGCGACATCGGCTCGAAGGGCCTCTCCGACGCCGAGATGGACTACCGCT
>CAMPAF010000040.1 GCA_946631535.1 uncultured Verrucomicrobiota bacterium | reverse complement strand
CTCTGCGCCCCAGAGAAAATCTGGGGGAAACGAAGGAAACAGAAAATGAAGAAAGTTATGTTTGGTTTGGCGGCAGCTGCCGCTATCAGCGCTTTCGCAATCGAGAGCGCCAACATCGTCGGCTACAACACTTACAACACCGACAATGCTTATCAGCCTTCGTTTGGTGCATGCTTTGTGCCGCTCTCTGGAGGTTCCACCTACAAGCTCGGCAGTATCAAGCCGACTAACTTCGATCCTGACAACGACATGATTCAGCTCATTGATCCTACAACGCTTGGGCGCTCTGCCGCTTATGTTTACTTGAGCGCCGAGATTGCTGCTGCAGCGGAGGTAGAGGATGGCGCAGAACCTGGCGAGTACGATGGTCTTATTGGCTGGTGGGATGCTTCGACAGGCCCTGACCTTGATGAGGGTATCAAAGCGGACAACGTAGATATTGATGTCGGGCAGGCATTCCTTGGCAAATTCGATTCAGGAAACGATGTTGAATTTCTTTCCAGCGGCGAGGCACCGACGGTATCCACATCTATCAGTACTGATAGCGCTCGCCAGCCGTTCTTCGCCTCGTATATTCCGAAGACCATCAAACTGGGGCAGATTGTTCCCGAGGATTTTGATCCTGACAATGACATGATTCAGGTCATAGATCCTGCGACACTTGGACGTTCTGCCGCTTATGTTTACTTGAGCGCCGAAGTCGCTGCTGCAGCAGAGGTAGAGGATGGCGCAGAACCTGGTGAGTACGATGGTCTTATTGGCTGGTGGGATGCTTCGACAGGCCCCGACCTTGATGAGGGTATCAAAGCGGACAACGTAAATGTCAATCCGGGTGATGCTTTCCTCGGAAAGTTTGATTCGGGCAATGACATCACGTTCAACTTCCCGTCCTCGCTGGCGGAGTAAGTGAAGGCAATTTCAAGGCTTGGCGCGTTGGGGTCAATGCGTCAAGTCATGAAAACAAAACAAGGAAAACGAAAATGAAAAAACTGATTGTTTGTCTAGCGGCTGTCGGCCTCGCGGTCGGCGCACAGGCCGCTTCTTACGACTGGAAGACGACTGCAAACATGCAGGGCGTCAACGCCTCTGGCGTCACGGACAACGGTAGCTATGCCGCTGGTACCACGAACATGAAGGGGCAAGGCACGTGGACTGTGGTTCTCGCACTCTACGAGGCGGGAACGAGTACGCTCGTCGGCCAGTCCGCCGCCACCACCATCAAGTTCTCATCAACAGGTAGCAAGGCTAACACGAGTAGTATTGAAGTAGCCGCAGCGGAGGCTGGTAAGACGTACGATTACGTGCTGACTATCACTGGTACGCAGAACAACCTGACTTCACGTGGTGAGGACGGTGACTACAACTACTCGGGCGCGACGCTCACCACGACGATCAATGGATCGGTCACAACGGCGGCGATGGGTGGCACCACGCTCACGTCTGGCATCCCCGCGACCTGGACGGTCTCCGGTATCACGCCTGCCAGCGGCGGCGATCCGTCTGGCGCGCCTGAGCCGACGAGCGGCCTCCTGCTCCTCGTGGGCGCAGGCCTCCTCGGCCTCCGCAGGAAGCGTGCGTAACGAGGTTGCGGTCACGCGGTTCTCCTTCGCCAAGGCTACGGAGAACGCGGGACGCGTGACCCTGCCGACGGGAACGCCCGACCGCTTGTGCGGGCGGGCGTTTCTGTTTGTGGCGGCCATGGTTCCGGGCGACATTAAGGTCGTTAAGGACATTAAAGACCTTAAAGACGTTAAGGACCTTAACAGCCGGAGCGGCGGCACATGTGGACGGGAAAGATAAATCTGAGAACTAATTGAGCAGGAGTGCCGCATGACATTCACAGTCACATATCGGGAAAAGACCGGCGCGAAGGCCGAGGTCGAGATCGAGGCCGCGAGCCGCGCGGCCTGCGTGGCCGAGTGCAAGGCGCGCGGAATCGCGCCCGTGAGCGTGAAGGAGGGGCGTGCTTCGTCGCGGTCACGAGCCGCCGGGACGGCGGCTCCCCATGACGGACGCGCAGGAGCGCGTCCATCCTCCCAGCGTGGCCTCTACGTCGCGGTCGCCGTCCTGTGCGCCGCCGTTCTCGGCGGCGGCTTGTGGTTGTGGCTTGGCCGCGAGGCGCCGCAGCCTACTCCCGCCGAGAAGCCCGCCAAGGTCGAGAGACCGAAGCCGCCGCCCCGGCCGGCGGCGAAGCCAGCCGTCACGAACGCGCCCCCCGTGGCCACCAACAGGCCGCCCACGAAGGAGGAGAAGCGAGCGGCGCAGCTCAAGGCGATCCGCGACCGGTACGGCGACAACATCCCTGAGAATCTCAAGCCCGTCGTGTACTTCCTCGAGAACCCGCCGCAGAAGACGTTCCACCCGGCGAAGTCCAAGGTGAGCATCTTCAAGCGCCGCAGCGAGCGCGAGATCGCGGCGATGATCATGACGGAGCCGGGAACCTGGTTCATGCGCAAGCCCACGTTCAACGAGCGCTTCGACGAGGACTTCCGCGCGTCCCTCGGCGAGAAGATCGAGTTCTCGGACGACGACACCGACGAGCAGAAGGAGCTGAAGCAGGCCGTGATCGACACCAAGGCGGAGCTCGCGGAGCGCATGAAGGCGGGAGAGAGCCCGAGCGCGGCCATGAACGCCTTTGCCGACTCCATGTACGGGCTCGGGCAGTACAGGCAGCTGCTTCAGGACGAGCTGGGCAAGATCAAGCGCGACGCCCAGTACTCCGACAAGGACGTGGAGGACTTCGTGAACGCGGCGAACAAGATGCTCAAGGACAAGGGCGCGAAGCCCATTCCGATGCCCAAGATGGTATTGAGGCAGGTGAGCTTGAAGAGGGCCGCCGCGAGGGCGGAGGAGAAGGCAAGAAAGGCACAGGAGGAAAAGAAATGACCATGAAAAGCTTGATCGCGGCGCTTGCCGCGGCCGCGGCGACGCTGGCAGGGCTCGGCGCCCCCGATGCGCCGCCCTTGCCCGAAGGGCCGTCTGTGGCGGCAGGGGGCGGCGTCCCGTCAGCGGCGGCGAAGCCCAAGAGGAAGATATCCCCCGAGAGGCTGCGCGAAACCATCCGCAAGGTCCAGGCGAAGAAGACCGGCGGAATCATCCGCAAGGCCGGAAGCGCGAAAGGCACGTTCGTCATCCTGAACGCCCAGGGCATTGTTCCGGCTGAGGCGATAGCGCCGGTTGCCGACGCGCTAGACAAGTCGATCCTCGTGCAGGCGAAGGTTGTGCCGGCGGAAGCGCAGGCCGTCGCGGCCGGCAACGCGAAGGCCGCCATAACGGCGGCCGGAGGCGTCCTCGGCGTCGCGATCGTCGACGGGAACGGCCCGTCGCTGCTCGTCGCGCCGGAGGACGGCTGGGCGGTCGTCGACGTGTCCGCGCTCGCGAAGGACAGGCCCGACGCGGCCATGCTGGCGGCGCGCGTGCGCAAGGAGGCTTTGCGGGCGTTCGCGTTCGTGGGCGGCGGCGCGTACGTCGCGCGAGGCGAGCCGCTGATGCGCGACGTGCGGTCGGCAAGCGACCTGGACGCGGTAGACCTCGAGCGGTTCGGCATAGAGGAGATCCTCCATCTGCGCGAGTCCGTGGCCCATTACGGCCTCGTACCGTGGCATCAGGCCACCTACAAGAAGGCCTGCGAGGAAGGCTGGGCGCCCGCGCCCACCAACGAGTTCCAGAAGGCGATCTTCGAGCAGGTGAAGGCCGAGAAGGAGCGCGGCCCCACGAACCCGATCACAATCCCGCCGCCCAACAGGAAGAAGTGAAGTTCGCCTACACATACCGCTCCTCCGACGGCCAAAGGCACACCGCCGAGATCGATGCCGAGAGCCGCGACGCGGCCTTCGCCAAGGTGCGCGCCGAGCTTGGCATCAAGCCGATCAAGGTGACGGTGGTTGAGGCGAGCCGCCAAGATGGAGGCTCCCCATCCGGTCGCGCAGGAGCGCGACCCTCCCCCAAGCGCAAACTATTCACTATTCACTTTTACCTTTTAGTTGCGATTGCCGCCCTGGCGGCAATCGTCTGGCGCTGGGTGGGCGCGCGGGACGCGCGTCCCTACCAGGTGATGACGCCACAGGGACCGGTCACCTACACGGTAGCCACGCCGTTGCCGCGCCAGGCCATTCCCGGCGACAGGCGCAGGATCGAGCAGGCGGTCGCGCAGGAGCGCGACCCTCCCGTTGCGGGCGCAACAAGTTCCGTCCCTCCCGTGTTCGCGCATGCCGCCGAGAGGTGGCTGGCGCGCTATGCGGAGCCGGGGCGGGGCACGCAAGCCGGTCCGGGGGCGGAAAATGGTCTTGCACGGACGCGCTCCGCCGCGTCCGCCCCGCCCTCCCCAGCCGATTTCGAGGCCGCCTTGCGCGAGCCCATCCGCATCGCCAGCACGGATTTCACCGAGGTGGTGGATCTCAAGCGCATCGTCGCCGGCATGAAGCGCGAGATGCGCGCCTATCTCGCCGGCGGCGGCACGGCGGAGCAGTACGTCGCCGAGCTCGAGAAGCGCCAGCGGCTGGAGATCTCCTACCGGGAGCGGGCCGAGCAGCGGCTGAATGAGCTTTTGAAGGAGCAGAAGGGTGACGGTCGCCGCCAAGATGGCGGCTCCCAATACCAGGTTGCATACGCCTACTGGCTCAAGGCCAACGCGCAGCTCCAAGCGATGGGCATCTACCCCCTTGCCCTGCCCGATGCGCTTCGCGCCTACCAGATTGGCCTCGACATCGAGGAGTGAGGGGCTAGCTCTTGCAGATCTCGGCGGCGAGGTCGTTCATGGCGAGGCAATTGCGGCGGAAGGCGTGGGCCACCGCGGGGTTCCTGCGCATCTCCAGGGGCGAGAGATGCGGTGTTTCCGGAAATCCACTGAGGATCAACAGCCGATCTGCCGCCAGCTCGCGCGAATCCTCAGCCGATGGATCGTAGCGCGGCGGCAGTGCGCATGGCAGCAGCTTGATGAAGCGGGCACGCGGCTCGGCCTTTAGGCGGCGCAGCGCCTCTTTTTCGCCTGGCGAGATGAAGCCGGAAACGGGGATATGCCCGTGGCGTGCCCTTTCGATGATTTCGGCAATAGCGGTCTCGTGCTCGGCCACGCTCTTCTTGAGGGTGAGCCGCACATGGAAGAGGAATGGCGAGGCGAGAAGAAGCGCATTGCCCATCGCGTGGAAGGTGGCCGGGGCGGCTGGCGGTTGCGTGCCTGCAGGCTGGCGCATCACCTTGTGCCAGGGAAGGATGAGTCGCTGGAAGCGATCGGGATGGCGCTGCTTCCACAGCGAGCGGGCGGGATTGAGCCTTATGTAGCGGCGGGCCACCTTCAGCTGGCGCGGGTCAAAGGCCAGCTCGATGTAGGGCGAGCGCTCGAAGAGCATTGGCGGGGAACCGACGGGGGCTGACGCCCCCGCACCCCCAATCGCCGCCCCATTGCCGCTTGAGCCCCCTAGAGATGCGCCATAGCCGGCCGCGCGATCGGCATCATCGCATGCTGTGCGCAGATAGGTGGCCATGATTTCGGGCGTTGGCAGCATAAGGCCGCTTGCCTGCGCGCCAGTGAAGCAACTTGCCGATGTGCTAGCGCGGCCGCCTGCCTGCGCGCCAGCGGGGGTGCGGGGGCCGCAGGTCCCCGTCGGTTCCCCCCAGCCCGCAGCCACCGCCATTTCCACGGCATCCATCAGCCGATGCACCAGCCACAATGGGCTGGCTATCCGATCGCGCAGGTAATCCACCACCATGATGAAATGCACGTGATCCGGCATGATCACGTAATCGGATGTGCCGATGGCGGCGCGCACCAGGTGCAGCGCCCTTATCGCCGCCTTCACCAGCTCGCCGATCGGCAGTAGCTTCGGCCGGCTTTTCTCATCCACCAGCCGCGAGAGAATCGGCCACCGCCCCTTCACCGCGAAGGTGATGAAGAAGAGCTTCGTGCCATTCCTGTGAACTTCGAGCTTCATGCGCCATTCTGCCCCATGCAAGGCCGTGGTATTTTACCACATTCGACGCGGGGCAAGGGCTAGGTATGGTGGCGCGGACCAGAGGCCAGATAGGCCTCATGTCGCTTCGCGGGTGGCATGTTCCTCATCTCCCGTAATGCGCGGCGAAATCATACTGCTTGAGCTTGTATCCACGCATCAGGCTATCCATTGTCCGCTGAACCTCTTCCCCCAACATGAACACGGACGGGGATGCCCCCTTCACGTTATCTATCGTAGCGAGGAGAATCACGCCGTCTCGTACCACTAGGAAGGCCGGATCGCCACAATCTCCCCCCACGATCTCCTCGTAGAACCGCCTCCGCAATTCCCCCTTCGGCTCGCGCAGGGATTGGACTGCGTGCGTGCCCCTGTATACGCTTGGCATTTCCCTGACCAGAGCCTTCTCCTCCTGGTCGAACATGACAACTGGAAAAGCGTTCGCGTATCCAACGTAGTTTGTAAAGTCATTTGGCAGTACGTAAGCGGGCTTAACCGTCTTCGGCAGGTCCTCGTCGAGCAAGCCCACCGCCAAGTCGCTGTTGCCGACCCTCTTTGCATTGTCCAAACGCCTCTTGACGGTTCTCCCGTCATTGCCCACAAAGGTGATGTGCGAACCAACCTGAAGCGGAAAATGGTGCGCAAACACGATATGGCGCGCACTCACGGCCGTACCCGCCCTTTGTCCCCCATCATGCGAGTTCCACGGGCTGGCGCAGCTGAAGTCAATTCCCCTCGCCCAGAAATCGGGGTTCTCGACAAAGACCCCGCGCTCGCCATTTACGGTGTAGTCCACGTACCGGCACAGCCCCTTGCGGGCGTCGCTTCGGGACAAGCGGGCGTCAACGTCCCCGCGGATTTCCTCCGCGATGGGAAAGTTCCTGTTCCTTAAGTCCCCGTGCGCGCCGAGGCAGAACGCCTGCACGCAAAACGCGACTGCGGTAAGAGTTTGGTATTTCATCCTCGTTGTCCTTTCCTTCGTCAAGCAATTGAAGTTCTTCTTCCTTGAACGAGAACCTGCGCTATTCGGCGACCCACTCCTTCACGAAGCTGAACTTCAGGAACGGATCGCCATGTCCATGCTCCAAGAGCCGCCTCCAGTACCGCTTCGCCTCTGCCTCATCCTCGCGCCACCTTGCAAAAAGCCCGCGAAGGTAAAGCAACATCCCCAGATCGGGGCGCCCCTTTTCCGCGGAATCAAGGATCTCCAGGGAAATGGACTTCATGTTGCCCTGCGTTGCCATCCAAACCGCTTTCGCCACGTTCCACTGCCCAGACTTCCTCTCCTGCCGGTCATGCCATTTCCGCAACCTTGAAAGAACCTTGATCGCCTCGTCGCTTCTGCGGTCCTCGCAAAGCGAGACGACGTATAGCAGTACAGCCGGGCCAACCGCGTCCTCGCAACTCTCCAGCGCACGGCCCAGAAGGTCGTTGACCTTCCTCACGTCGTGCCCGTTCTCGAAGTAGTACGTTGCAAGCGACCGCAGCGCATAGGCGTTTTGTTCGCCGTCAACCTCCAGCGTGTGCGACCACAAAGCCTCTTCGCCTTGCCAGAATCCGACCTGACGCCAAGTCGCGCATCCCAGTGCGATGCAGCCAAGAACACCGACGCCGGACACCACCCTGCGCATGGCCGCCGAGCATCTCCCGATCGCGCATCCCGCACCCGCGAGCGCGAGGGAAATCCCGAAGGCAGGAATGTACGTGAATCGGTCCGCGAAAGCGTGAAGCCCGAAACCGGAGACCCCGCTCATCGGCCCCCAGGCGACAATGAACCAGAGAAGCCCCGCCATCGCCCACCGCCACGCACCTGCTGGCCAACCGCCACACGCGTCTTCCCTGCGCCGCCAGACCGGCACGGCCCACTTCAACACGCACAACGCCGCCAATCCCGAAAGGACCACGCCCTGCCACCAGAACCTCGGCATGTCCGGCCAACGCCGCAAACACTCCGGCGCAAGGTCAATCGGCCACACCGTGTTCTTCAAGTACATCCCGAACGCAGCGCAGGCGTTGGCACACTTCCACCAGAGCGGTATGTCCGCCGACGCCGTTGTCGCACCGCCCACTTTCTGCGCATACGCGGCAAGTACGGCGATGCCAATGCCCCACGCTCCACCGACGGCAAGCATGACCTTCTTGGCTTCCGTCCGCCTCACCCCATGAAGCCAGTCAAGAACCAGCGCCAGAAGCGGGAATGTCATTGCACTTGGCTTGGCCATCGTCGCCAACACGAAGAATCCAAGAGAGGCTGCGGCAAAGCGCCGTGTCCCCGGACCCCCGTTCCCGCGCACCCAGCATATCAGCGCGAGCAACTCGAAAAGGAAACTCAGCACATCCTTTCGGCTTGCGACCCACGCAACGCTTTCGACGCGAAGCGGATGAATCGACCACAGGACGGCGCAGAGCGCGCCCCAGAAGAGCGCCCCGACCCGTCCCCGCATCATCAACCACAACAGAAGGAAAACCAAGGCGGAATTCACGCCGTGCAGGACAACGCTGTGCAGGTGCATCGCGCCGGGCCGCCCTCCAAAAAGCGAGAAGTCAACCATGTAACTTGCCCACGTGAGCGGCATCCAGATGCCATGCGAGAGATCTCTTGCCGCATACTTCACGCCCGCCCATGAAACCCCGCCCGCCACAAGCGGCGCATTCTCGACGGTCACGTATTCATAGTCGTCACAGTTGACGAGGCCGTAATCCGCCGTCCTAACAAACGGCAGGACGCCAAGCAAGAAAACAACCAGCGCGAAGACGCATACGCTCTTTTTTCCGCCACCCATTCTTCGCCCTCCACTTTCCGCCCGTCACGCCCTAGTCAAATAGGTGAAGTTCCCTCTCCTTGAACGGCGGCATCACGCCAAATCGGATGTCAAAGAGCAGGCTTCCCCTCCCGTCCGTTATGAGCGGCACATCTCGGACTTTCTCCCAGTCCACCTCGTGGCAGCAATTCGGCATGACGGACTCGAACGGCCTCCTCGACATGAACACCCACCCCGTCTCCGCCGCGAACTCGCCCGGCACGGCCGGCGAATACGTGCCGACCTCGAACAATCCCAGCCGCGTCGCTGCCGCCTTCATGGTCGGCCACAGGTCTATATGCCAGTTGGAGACATGGAGCGCCAGAATGCCGTCATCCTCCAGCCTGTCCATGTAAAGCCTGAACGCCTCTTCCGTGATCAGGTGCGTCGGCACGGAATCCCCCGTGAACGCGTCGATGACGAGCACGTCGTACCGCGGCTCCCCGGCGCGCCGCTCCCTCTCCAGCGCGAGCCGCCCGTCGGCCTCGACGACCTCCACCTTCGCCTTCGACCTTGAAACGAACGTGAAGTACGAGTCGTTAGTCGCCACGCCAATCACCTCAGGGCTTATTTCCCAGAACCTGTAAAGATCGCCTTGGCGTCCGTACGCGGCAAGCGTTCCCACCCCCATCCCGACCATCCCCACACGCATCGGTGTCCCGTTCGTGTATGCCGGATGCGACTTGAAGGCGATGCCACCGCCGCTCAGGTTGTAGTACATCGTGGGCGTTCTTTCTTGATCTTCCACCAGTACCTGGAACCCGTGCGCCGTCGTACCGTTGTACAGCCACCGCTCCCGGTGCTCCTTCCCCGCCGCGTTCCGCACCGTAATCTCGCGCACCGACACCACACCGTGAAAGCCGCGCTCGCTCTGGACCACCCGCCCGATCACCTCGCGTTCGCCCACCCGCGCCACGAACGCGCAGACCGCCGCGCACGCCATGACGCAGTACCCCGCCTTCTTCACCCACGCCGTCGCCGCACCGTCCTCCAGACCTGCAAGGAGGGCCGCCAGCAGACCCGCCGCCGCCGCAAGGGCGAGCGGATATTCCGCGATCGAGTTAAACGCCAGAGGCGCCGCCACCCCGCAGAGCAGCCCCCCCGCCGCGCCGCCGACCGCGATGCACAGGTAATACATGTGCAGCATGCCCGCCTCCGGCCGCGTCCTGAACAGCCACCCGTGCAGCGCCCCGCATGTGAAGAACAGCGTCCCGAACGCCGCCCCGAGACTCCAGTAGAACCGGCGCATCGGTACGCCCCGCGGGAACATCGCAATACCCGCCGCCAGCAACGCCAGCGCGCCCGCCGCCGCCAGCACGGGCAAATACCGCTCCCCCATCCGCGAAAAGCCCGCCACCCAGCTCAGCAGGAAAGCACCCAGCAGCAGCGCCCACAAAAGGGGCATTGGCGTAAAGTCGCTCGTAAGGTGCGTCGTGGCCGCAGTCAGCAGACCGCTCGTGGCCATCGGCACCGCCACCCACAACCACCAGTCAACATGCCGTCGGACCTCTTTTCTGCAACCTTCTCCGACGGATGCCGCCGATGGGCCACTTCCTTTTCCGTCCGTAGTCCGCTTCCTCTCCCGCCACACTAGCCACAGCAAGGCAGCATACACCCAAGCCCCTACCGCAAAACCAATCCACTGCCACCGAAGTGCCACGAAAGGCTCCACAAGCAATGGATACGCCAGCAATCCCACGAAGCTCCCCGCGTTACCCACCGCGTACAGACGATACACGTCGCGTCCACCGCCGCTCCACGCCTGCACGACCGTGCTGTTCGCCGAAAGCACCACAGCCGCCACGCCCACGCTCGCCACGACGCCCGCCAAGACCCCCGTCCTCGGATCTAGCCCAACAAGCGCATTGAGAACGACTTCTCCCCGCAGGCCGAACATGGCCATCGCCACCCCAGCAAGCGCAACCGCCAGAAGATGAATGCCCGCCCGCTGCCTCGTCGCCGCCGTCGGCACGAAAGCGTACCAGTACCCCGCCAGCAGAAGAACCTGAAACGCGCACAGGCATGTCACCCACACCGTCCCCGACCCGCCGAAATGCGGCAACAGCGTCCGCCCCGCCAGCGGCTGGACACCGAACGACAGGAACGACCCCCAGAAGATGGCGACGGCGGACGTTCTCCTCATCGCAGCACGCTCCCTGCGCTACTTCTTCCCCGGCACCTTCTTCTCGGCCTCGGCCTTCTTCACCTCTTCGGCAATCTTCCTCTGCCATTCGTTCTCGGGAGGTGGCGCCCAGCCCTCCGCACACGCGCGCTTGTACGTGCCCACGCGATTGCGCGTCATGCCTAGCTTCCCCGCATGCTGATTGATCTTCTGCAGCGGCTCCGGGCTAATCGTCTCCGCACGAACCGCGTCAAGCTCGCCTAGCGAAGTGACAGTCGTCATCAGGCAGCCGGGGAACGAGGAATTCGCCGCGCCCATCACGTATGCGAACGCACGCCACATCTCCTTGCGAACACGTACCGCCAGAACTTCCGCAGACGGCGAATCCGCCTTCAGCGCCGCCACGTTAACCGCCCCCCACCGCGCCTCCGGCGCCACGACGAGGATCGGCATCCCCTCGCACTCGCAGAGGAATACGCATGCCGCCGTCTTCTCGTCGAGAAACTTTCCTGCGTCCTTCATCGGACACGCCACCTCGCCGTCCTCAAAGAGGATCGGAAGCGCCAGTATCCGCTCGATGGTCTCCGGGACGACCTTCAGGTCGTCCTTCCCCACCGCCTTCTGCGCGTTAACGAACCGGAAGGCAGGCCCTTGGGAGCGAATGACCACCATTCCCCCAGTGCGCTGCATCATCTGCTCGCGCGTCTCAGTGGCGCGACGCCTTCTCAATGCCGCCGGCGATTCCGCCAACACGGTTCCGACACACAATGCCGTCACAACAATCGCAAGTTTCTTCATTTTCTGCGTTCCTTTCAGTCTGAAACTTTTTTTCTCCCTTTGGGAGCGGGATGTAGATCGATCGGCTCAGCCCCCATCTCTATAAGGTCGGCGTTAGCGGAATCGACGAGCTTCTTTGCACCTTCCGCATCGCCCTCACGTTCCATCTGCCTAGCCGCCAAAAGCGATTTCTGGCGGAAGTCCGCCACCTGGCGCATTGTTTCCACATATTCGTTTAGCGCCTCGGTCGCTGTCCTCCCCTCCTTTTTCGCCGCGCTGATGCGCTCCTTGAGCGCAATGACGAACTGCTTCCTCTGCAGATCGAGCTCCGTATCGCCTTCCGTCACCTGGATCACGTTCGCCTCTGCCTTCTCAAAGTCCTGCTCGAGGTTCGGTATCGGCGGCATGGGCGGAACCGGCATTCCGGGCTTGATTGTCGCCAGGAGCGCCATCCGGTTCTCCACCTGCGTCCGCAAGCTCGTCTCACGCTTCACGCGTTCGAACGCCGCCTCGTCCTCCGGCGACAGCTTGACAACCTTGTTGGTGGCCCTGTCGGCATGTTGCGCCGTTAGCGGAATGTCCTTGGGCGTTTCAATATCCTTAACGGTCTTGTCGCCTTTAACGTCTTTAAGGTCCTTAACGTCTTTAACGACCTTAACGTCCTTAAGGTTTTTGACGTCCTTTACGACCTTTGCCGTCTTCGGTTCTGAGGGCCGCGCTCCGTCGCGGCCAAGCCACCACCACGCGATTGCCGCCATGGCGGCAATCGCAACTAACAGGCAAAAGCGAATAGTGAATAAATTGCGCCTGGGGGAGGGTCGCGCTCCTGCGCGACCGCATGGAGAGCCGCCATCTTGGTGGCGACCCTTCTGCGCGCCTTCCTTCACGCTCACGGGCACGATCCCGCGCACCTTGCACTGCGCGAAGCACTCGGTGCGGCTCGCGGCTTCCACGATCTCCTCGCGCAGGGAACCGTCCGCGCCACGGCATGTCACTGTGAATGTCATTTCGTCTCTCCTCCGGTTTCCCCGAAATCCCTCTGCCAACGCGCCGCATCCGCGCCAGGTTCCACTCCAAAGAAGTTGTACTCGTCTTCAAGCGCCTTGTCCGAGAATACGAGCCGCCCCTTCACGCACTTCCATTTGCTTCGGTTCGCGTCAAGCAGCATGAGGGCAGACTCGAGCCGCATCATCCGCTCGTCATGCTCATCCACAAATGACATCAGCGAACCATACAGCGCCTGTGCGTCCAGTCTCTCGTTCGCCCTTGATGCCGGAAAAGTCGAATGGATGTCCTTGAATACCGTCTTCGCCCGACTCCGGGCCCACTCCACGACGCTGCGCCCCTTGTTAATCTCGTCATAGAGAAAAGAGATGTCGGCAGACCTTTCGATGAGAGCGTAATTCTTGGCCAAGTCAAGGTCAAGCGCACCGATCGCCTCGCTGCACTGGCGTCTCACCGCCGCCGCCTCTTCCTCCAGCGCCTTGAAAGCCGCCGCCGAATCCTCACTATGTGGCCTCATGGAGGACCACGCTCCCGCGCGGCCGTCGCGCGCAACCCACCACCACACGCACCCCGCCACAATCACCGCCGCAGCCAACATGGCGGCACCCCATAGCATGCCGCCACGGGAGGGTCGCGCTCCTGTGCGACCGTATGGGGAGCCGCCATCTTGGCGGCTCGCCTCAACCGCCGTCACCTTGATGGGCTTGATGCCCAGCTCGGTGCGCACCTTGGCGAAGACGGCGTCGCGGCTATCGGCCTCTATCTCGGCCACATGCCTCTGACCGTCTGACGAGCGATATGTGTAGGCAAACTTCATGGTTCGAGTGAGTCAGTGCCATTTGTCCTCACAAATCAAACGGCCCGCCCGCACATGCGGACGGGCCGTCTCGGTAGGGGCGGCGTTCCA
>CAMPAF010000039.1 GCA_946631535.1 uncultured Verrucomicrobiota bacterium | reverse complement strand
AAGCGCCTTGTTGACAGGGAACCTCGATGTAACATCAGAAATGGTCCTAAATGGGGACATGTCGTTTGTCAAAGATCAGACAGCTGCGTCTGATGTCGTTGTGACGCCGGCTGCGCTTACGGCGTCTTCCGGCACGATAACGGTTGGTTCGGGAGTGACATTCAACGTCGGCACGAGCCGTCCGACGGCGACGATCTCCGTTCTGGATGGCGGCACGCTCGCGGCGCAGCTGCAGAGCGCAGGAGACGTGGTCAGCCTTTCGCTCAGCTCGCAGCCGCAGAGCCTGGTCGTGTACGACGAAAACGGAGATCAGCTGGACAGCCCGCGCGTGTCGTATTCAAACGGCACCTTGACGATAATGGCGCATCTCCCGACGCTTCCTGCAGTCGGCGCGACGGCGTTCGACACTGTCGGCAACTGGGAAGGCGGCGTCATGCCCGGCTTTAACGAAGACGCCATCATCGAGCTTTCGGGCGACGCGGAAATCACGGTGTCCGGCACTTACATCCTTGGAAACCTCACCATCACCGGCAGCGGCGAGGCGAACTTCTCTGGCAACGGCGTAATCCAGGCGGCGAGCATAACCCTCCGGAACGGCGCGACGCTCGTCCGCAACGCGAGAATCAGCGCGACAACCGGCATTGACATCGATTCAGGCACCGTGCTCAAGATCGACGGAGTCACCGAGTCGGCCGTAATCTCCGGCGGAGGGTCGGTCGAGACGTACGGCAACGTCGACATGGCTGCGCTAAACACGTTCACCGGCGGCATAACCGCGAAGTCGGGAACGCTGACGACGAGCGCTGCAAGCACCCAGACGTCGTCGCCCGCCTGGCTCACTGGCTTCGGTCCGTACCAGACGGGATGGTCGAACGCCAACCTGAAGTCGATAACCGTGGAGGACGGCGCTTGCGTAGACATCAATCACGTCATTGACAACGGCATTGGATACAAGCTGACCATTGCCGGCAAGGGCGTGGAGGCCAATGGCGTGTATTCCGGCGCCGTCAAGTACACTGGTGCCAATGCGCAGGGATATGGCGCCCGTCAGCTGTCCAACATAACCCTGACAGGCGACGCGCTCGTTGACCTTGGCGCCGGCTGGGGGCTTGTACACCACGGCTACGGCGCGGCGACGCTGGCGCTCGGCGGCCACACGCTTACCATCCGTGCCTCCAACAGGCAGAACTTCCCGATCCAGAACCTGACGGTCTCCTCGGCCGGTACAATCGTGCTGGAAGGTGCCACACTGCTGTTTGGAATGAATGCGCCCTGCAATCTTTCCGGTGCAACGGTCATCGCGAAGGGCGGGTCGACGCTGGACTTCGACATGTCGCCTACGGCAATCGGCTCGGTCGTAATCGCGCCTAGTGCGACGGCTAGCGTAGCTGTTGAAGGGTATGCCATGATGACAAACGTCGTGCCTGCCGTCAAGACGTACGCCATCGATCCGGCTGTCGCGACGCCGTCCGTGCAGATGACGCTGATGACGACCGACGCGAATCTGACGGCTGGCGGAAACGTCACGCTTGTCGGCAGCTCGCGCTTCGAGGTCTCCGTCAGCGGGCAGAACGTCGTCGCGACGATGTGCCAGGGCCTGCCCACCCCGTTCCTGCACTACGACTTCAACGGCGGCAGCTCGATTGCGGAGGACTCAAGGTTCAGCCTCGGCAGCAGCCTCAGCCCTCAATACGTGTCCGGGTGGAACGGTGAAGCCGGCGTTTTCGACAACAACACCAAGCCCTGGTACGATTCGAACACGTCCGGCATGTCGCCTTTCCACGCGGGCGAGATGACGGCGATATCGCTCGTGAAGGTCCGCGAGGTGGGCAACAAGATACTGTGGAACTTCGGCAGCGGATGGAATGACGGCATGGCGCTGATCGCAAAGGACGCTTCGACGATCTCGCTTGTTTCCTGGGCCGGCGGTGCGGACGGCAGCGACGTCGTCTCGGTGACGGGCATAGACAACCTCGTGGGCAAGTGGCATCTCGTGACGATTGTCGCCGGACTCGAGGGCACCACGCTGTACGTCGACGACCAGTACGCCACCGTCGGCACGCTCCTTCCGTCGGGCATCAGCGGACAGGGCCAGTTCGGCTCCATCCACGGAACGGTGAAGAACTTCACCGGCATTTCAGGCGACGGCTTCCTGCTCGACGACTGGCGCGTGTACGACGCCACGCTGACGCACGAGGAGGTCAAGGCTCTCAAGAGCGCGCTTCTGCCGAAGCCCTTCAACTTCATACTCCGCTGATGCGGCTGCACTTTTACTACACAAGAGAGGAACAAGACGATGTGCAACATAATTGGTAATACGACGCGCATTGCCGCGCTTGCGCTGGCGCTCGCATTCGGCCTCGGCCTAACGGCGACAGGCTGGGCGGCTGATCCGGTGGCCATTTGGGATGGGGATTTATCCGTCACTCAGCAAGGCTACACGCTCAATCTTAACGGTAACTCGCTTAGCAGCGACAATTCGATCATCACTATTGACCAGTCCGTCGGTATCACGGTAGAGTCGTCTAGCACGTTCAGTGGCGGATTTACAGTTTTGTTCAAATACTCAAACCTCAATGTTGCCTTGGCCGCTAAGCAGGTTTTGGCTACAACGACATTGACTGATGCCGAAGCCCGTACGGGTGTTACGATTGGCACTTCCGGGCTGTCGTGCGGCATTTGGGCTGGCAGCTCGTGGAACAGCTCCGGAACATTCAATTCGATGAATATTTCGAACCAGACGGCTGGAGTGTTGGGCTATACGCATTATTCTTCATCAAATTACAGCGGAGGCACTGGTACAAGGTTGTTCTACCTTAAAAATGGCGTTGCCACGACAATTCTCAATGCGGGAACACTGGGGTCAAATAACGACATTTCGAAATACAAGGGTTTTTCCATCGGTGGCCTGAAGACTACCGTCAGTGGCTTTAGCGCGGCAACTGGCATGAAGATTTCTGGTATTGCAGTGTTTCAAGGCGTTCTTTCCGAGTCGGAGTTGAAGGCGTATGTCTGGCCTTCGGCAAAGGTTGGTGGTGTTGCTAGTGGCGCAGCGAAATACACTGATTGGGACTATGCCGACGATATGGTGACATGGGCTCTTGATTCTACAGGCGAGTTAGCTTCTGGCACGGCGAAATTCGGGCTTTTTGATACTCATGCAGGATCCATACCTCTTACGTTTGTTGGTAACGCCAATGCGGTGTTTTATCCAAATGCTGGCGGCAAAGCAGAGGCTTTCTGGCACAAACTCAGCAATGGCAGTGTAAGCGGCACCTACAAAGCGCCAGGCATGGCGTTGCGATTCTCTGGCAGTGCGGCAGGAAAGTCGATAGGCGGAACATATGGTCCAGTCACGATAGGTGGTATGTATGTTGAGAGCGGTGCTAGCGGATATTCTCTTACTCAGGCAGGAAATGTAAAAAGGACCACAATTCTTGGCAACCCATACGATCCTGATGGCGTTACCAATTCCGTTTTTCGATTTGAAGAGCCGTTCACAATTGCGAGAACAGGTGTGCTTTGCCTTTCAGGTGCGATAAACATCGTGCTTCCCGAAAGTAGTGATACGCTGACGCTCAATAAAACGGCCGACAATGGAAATGTTGCTTACGCGCCGCAGATTGTCCAGAAGGTGACAGGGCTGTCCAACGACGGCATAATCACAATAGGCACGCATACGACCCCAGGCGGCACGCTGAAAATGCATGGCGAGGGTACGATAGAGGCCGTTCAGCTAACGGCTTCTGGCGCGACGCTTGATTTCTCGGATCTTGGTTCGCGCGCCAACACCACGCCATTCATCAACTGCCCGCTTGTCGTGGACGCGAACACCGTGTTCGTGTTCCCGGCTGGCGCAACATTCCCATACAAGGTCGCGACGGCTATTAGCGGCACCGCTCCCACGACTGATACGGTTTATACGGATGCGAATGGAAATGTGTTCACGGGGCCAATCTCCATTGACACAGAGAACGGCACGGTCACATTTGACCCGTTGTCGGCATCGACAATTGAAGTCAATGGGGCGCTTACCATCTCTGGCGAAACAGCGGCAAATATTAACATTCCAGCAGGCAAGACGCTTACGTTGGCATCTGGCGCCGCGCTCACTGGTACAGTCACTGGTTCTGGCACGGTGGTCTGCAATCAAGTGGATTTGTCCGGTGCCGGGTTTGACAATGCCTCTGGCTGGACAGGCAAAGTGCAGATAGCGGGCGACGCTAGCATGCCAACGACATATTTCGACGAGTCGTCTTATGGCAATGCGAATTCGACGCTTGAAATCGCATCTGGACATGTGGCAATTACGGCGGCGACCGCGCTTCCGGGAACGGTCAATGTAGCAAGTGGGGCAACGCTTTACATGACAAGCTCCAGCATTGCGAGCCTCTCTATCAGCGGCACCAACAGCGGAACTGTCAATCTCCAGATGGCGAGTTCGCTCACGACGCTTACGCTTGGCGATGGAATTGCGAGAGGGGCGGTCGCTTATCCGTCGTCTTTGACGACGCTGAATGTGTCGCTGACGGAGACGGTTGCCGATGATGGCGTGAAGTCCTTTACTGTTGCGGGCGCGACGCCGACAGGTGGCACGCTGACGCTCACTCGCGCCGACGGCACGACCACGAATGTTACCGGAACGGTTGACGGTTCGGCTGTTTCCTTCGCGTGGATTCCCGCCGTGTCCGGCAAGGCCTGCTGGATTGACTACGAGATGGACTACGAGAGCGGCGTCAAGACCGGTTTCGAAAACTCCGGTTCCGATACGACCGACCTCCATTCCGACAGCGGCATCACCGGCGACAGCGCCTTCTACAACGGGATGCTCTATACCTACGCCCACCCGTGGCGTGACATGACAGGCGCCAATGCATATCCGTCTTCGTGGACGGCGGTGGTGCGCTGCACGGTGCCGAACTACGAGAATGCGGCAATTATCACGTTCGGTACGTGTGCCGGCGGACTTATCGGCCTTGTCGCTGGCCACGATCCCGAGACGGAAATGAAACTCGTCAAAACTACCGGCAACTCCGCATTCACGGTTCTGCAGACAATGACGGTGCAGAATGCGACGACAGCGCAGCACGTCTATGTGTTCGAGGTGGAGAACAATTCGACCATCAAGGTGTACTGCGACGGCGAACAGGTGCTCAACGAGACATATTCCACGTTCACGCTTGGCGGCGGCATTCAGGTTGGTTCCGTCCATGGAGGTGTCGGCAGTACGGGAATTATTCGCTTCGCCAAGGGTGAAAATCCGGCGAACACGCTTTCCGAAACAGTGCAGAAGGATGCCCGCATCGACTGTGTCCGCCTCTACAAGGGGCTTCTCGGGCCCAACGCAATCCGCCAGCTCTCGGTTGAGTTCCCGGCAGTCAAGCTCTACAGGGCCACGATTGCGGCTGATGCCACGACGACTTGGGATGCGCTTACCTGGTCGCCTGCGTGGGATGGCGGCAATGCGTACTCCAAGATCATCCTCACTGCGGCTGGCGATGGGACATTGACGCTTCCTGAGTCCATAACGGCAGAGGACTTCAAGATCGATGTCGCGTCTGGTCATGTCCTGACGCTCAACCGTGCCGCTGGCGGGACGACGATCACGACAACCAACCCGATGGAGGTCGACAACGGCACCATATATCTCGCAGATGATTCCACCCTTGGCGGATGGGAAATCGGCGGAACGGGCAATGTGCGCCTCAAAAACGGCGCTACAATTACAGGCGCGCTGAGCGGCACGGCGAAGGTGGAGATTCCTTCCGGCACCACTGTCGCTGTCATTGGCGGTTCTATAGCGAACATGATTACGGGCGCTGGAGTAATTGACTGCAGCAATAATTCTGGACTCCCTGGCGCGTTCACGTTCGGTGCTTGGACGGGTACGGTTAAGCTGCCAGCCATTGGGACAGACGTCGAGGTGAACTTCAACAACTGGGGCGTGACCGGCTCGAAGGTGGAAGTGGCGAACATGACGGCCGGATGGCTTGCCAACGCGGAAGTCCTTCCGGAACTTGTGCTCGTCAGCGGCATGACGCTCAACTACTTCTCTGCGTCGTTCGCGAACACCATCGACAAGCTTTCCGGCGTCGGCACGTTCTCGCTTGCGGCGGATGGAACGGCTGAAGGATATGCCGACGGCTACTTCCTCGTGAAGGACATAAGCGACTTCACGGGTTCCATTTCGGTTGCTGCGCCCGGCCTCGCCATCGGCTCGGCAAAGCCTGCGTCGCCCACGACATACGGTCAAATCGTGCTGACAACGACGGCGACAATCCCTGCGAGCAAGACTTGGACCGCGTCTAACGGCATCGTCCTCGGCTCCTCCGATGCGACGCTGACCAATACGGACGGTGCGCTTGACCCTGCGCCGACGACTTCGTTTGCCGGCGGTGTCGTCAAGGCGACGACGAGCGGCGGAAGCACTGTGTATTCGGTTGTCGACAACTCGGCGGCAACATGGATTGGTGGTGAGACGGGCAACTGGAACGATCCGACCAAGTGGTCCACTGGCGTTGTACCAGGCAGGAACACTGCGGTCACGTTCCCGGCGGGAACATATACTGTCGGACTGTCCTACAACAACGGTGACATCGCTGATGAGTGCGCTTCCTTGACGCTCAACGGCGACGTCACTCTCAATCGTGCTGTCGCCAATACGTGGGCGCAGGTTTGCATGTATGGCAATGTCTCCGGCACCGGGACGCTGACGCTCAGCGACGTCGGCGTCAAGAACGTGTCTGGGTCTGCTATAACGGTTGCAAACGATATTGTCGTCGCGTCTTCGAGCGGCAAGGATTCCTTCTTCTCTCTTGGCACGATCACCATTAATGGAAACGTGACTGTCCAGTCGGGAGAGTTCAAGTCCGAAAACGCACATCTTAGCATCAACGGGCTTGTGACACTAAACGATGGTGTGGATGTGCGCGCGCAGAACGGTACTGCGTCGGTGACGTTCAACGGCGGCATTGCCGTTCCCGCGAACGCTTCGGCTGCGTTGACAGCCCAGCCTGCTAACACGCCGGGCACGAATGTCGTCGCATGCACTGTGACGCTCGGCGCCGGTGCGACGTTCACCTATCCAACGGCTGAGACCACCGTCTCCTCCGGTGCGTCGTTCACGACTTCCGCCACGGATTGCTATGTGAAGTCCACAGTCAGCGGATCGACGACGGTCTACTCCGTTGTCGCGAAGCCGTCTGTGGGCAACGTCGCGTTCGCGTATGGCGAGAACTACGGCACTGCGACCGTGACCGCCACTGTCTCCGACACGACGGCCACCTACAAGCTGACCGTCGGCGGGACGGACTACACGGGCACGGTGAGCGGCACCACGGTGACGTTCACGGGCGTTGTGACAGGCCACTCTTCGGTCTACGACAGCGTGGGATACGCGATTTCCGCTACGGACAGCGGTTCGGAGGCGGTTCCGCTCGTCGGCGACACCACCGGCTCGGCGCTCATCGCCGACTCGGCGCCGTGGGTCAACGAGAACGCTGGCACCACAGGAACTGCGGCGGCGGGCGGTTCGTGGGCTACCACAGTGACGTACGAGAACAACGTGGCCGCGGTGTCGGACAACACGTTCACGGCGGTCAACTGCTCCACGGGCGACCTCGTCACGGTCACGGTCGAGAACGTGGTCTACACCGAGCTGAGCGACATGGACGTCTCCGGACTTGCCGCCGACTCGCAGGGCGCGTTCTGCCTCGGCACGAACATTGTTAACGATGCCGTCGTGACGAACTTCATGATCCTCGCGAAGGAGAACAATGCGTTTGTGTGGAAGCCGGCGGCATGGTCTGGCACGCCGGCGTTCAACACGCCGTACAACGTCGAGTTTACGTTCGACTACGCGCACGGCAAGTACTCGGTCAAGATCAACGGCACGGCGCTTTCCGTCAACGGCGACACGGCGTTCGACCTCTGCACGGCGAAGACGGAGGTGAAGAACATCGACTTCAAGGGCAGCGGCACGCTGAGCTCGATACAGGGAACCGGATACTCCGGCTACATGGTCAAGGATGGCGCCGGGAACTGGTATGCCACGATCGAGGCCGCGGTCCAGAACTACAGCGCGGCGAACGGTCCGTACGTCGTGCTCCACTCCTACAGCGCCGCCTCGGTGCCCTCGGGCTGGAAGGTCGAGACCATCGACGGCGTGATGGTGCTCAAGCGCGACATCAAGGGCGTCATGATCCTGACGTACTAAGCCGGGGCTGGCTACGGCGGGTGAGGCTGGCTACGGCGGGTGAGTAACGTATTTTTGGGCCCCTCCTTTCGTTTCGGCGCGATTGTGCGGTTGAGCCGCTGACGTATTGTCAACGGTTCGCCGCGCCGAACGTGTGAAAGGCAGTCCCCAAATGCGTCCCTCCACGCCTCCGCTCGTAATCTTGTTTGCTTCGCGCCGGTGATTATCCACCAGCTCGCCGCAAACTAACGACTAGCGACTAGCGACTAACTTCAAACTTCAAACTTAGAACTACCGACTAACGACTAGCGACTAACGACTAGCGACTAACTTTGAACTTAGAACTCGCTAACAGTGCTGTAGTTGCGTGAAGCAATGGGAAATGGTACAATTCAGGTGATTGAGTTGGCTGTCGCACTGAAAGTGCATCTGAATGGAGGTCCTGGCATGAATAATTCGACAAGACGGGCATGTGGCATCTCGCGCATCTCCCTGACAGCGCTTGCCGCGCTGACCATCTGCTGCACGTTCGCGGAAGATGTTTCCTTCACATCGCCATTTGACGGGTCGACGCTTGCCGCCCCCACGACAGCGGCTACATACAACGAATCAGCGACGTCCGTTTCGTTTGGCAACAATGCACAGTTCGAGCAGACGGTCAATTCCCGCACTGCAATAGTCGCAGATGTCTGCGGCGGGACTTATACGGCGATACACGGTTTCCTGACTCAGGCGGAGACTACGTCCAACACGAACAAAGACGTGTACCTGCTCGTGTCCGGCACCACTACTGCGAAGCGCGCAATAGGCGTGCAGGAGGCGCACTGGAGCGGGAACGCCCGACGCACAAGAACCGAAGGCGATGCTATAGTCCAGATCGAGGACGGCGCTACGGTTGCCTACGTAATCGGCGCGGGCTACAAGGGCGGCAGAATGCCGGCAACGGTGGATGGTTCCGGTGACACGGGAGATTCGGCCCAGGTGCAGGGCAACACGGGTGTGACAGTTAAAGGCGGCAACGTGACAGGCTCCATCATCGGCGGCTGGACTGCGGCGCATCTCGGCACCCCTACGGTGACGGGCAATACCGCAGTTCGCGTTGAAACAGTCCTCCCCACCGCCACCGCAGAGGCGGATGACGGCTCCCTGGTGGGCGGATATGTGGTTGGCGGCAGCTACTATCAGGCAAACAGCGCTACCGCCACGCTCGTCGGCGGCAACTCATCCGTCACGCTCGCGCTTGCCGGGAAGAGCGGCGCATTCGATCGCACCGTCGTTGGGGGTTCGCTCTATCGAGGCAGCATAGCTACGTACGGCAACCAGGCTGTCGCAGGGAATTCGTCCGTGACTATTGCTGCGGCGAACGCGGTGACCTTTGCATCTCCGATAGTCGGCGGCGGCGCAAGGCTGACCTCGGTGGGGGCCTGTGCCGTGACGGTTGGCGGCAATTCCTCCGTCACGATCACCGGAGGAACATATACCGGTCGCATAGTGGCCGGTGGCTATGCGCCGGACGGAGGCACTGCTAGTGTGGCTGGTTCGGCGACTATGACGCTTAATTCCGGTGTGTTTGCCGGTGCGACGCTGGATGGCGGCAATGCAGCAGGGGCGAAGACGCTCATCGTCGGCGACAATCTCGACATTTCCGGCGCGACTGTGACAGGGTTTACGGCAGTTGCGCTTGGCGACGGCGCTGTGGCGCAGATGGCTGCTGGAGAGGAGGGTGCTGTTACGCTTGGCACTGGCGCGACGCTCAAGCTTGTCATAGGAATCGTGGAAGCAGAGCATGGCTACACTCCCAGCGTAAGCGGTTCCGGATCGGTGGAGTACTATGAATATGTCGGCGGCGTGCTGACGCAGGTGACGGACTCGAGCCGCCTTAACGGGAACAATCTCGTCGGCTACGCACCAACTTGGCGCGTGGCAACGGACGCGAGCGGGAATCTCGACGACGATACGAAATGGTCTACTGGTTCGACGCCCGCCACTGATGCGGCGGCCGCAATGTTCGCGGTCGATGGTGCAAATACGCTTACCGTAAACGCCACGCGCACATACGGCAATGTCTATGTGACAGGTTCGGGCACGCTTACAATCGTTGGCGACGGATCCCATCAGCTTACGGCCAACAACTTCAGCATAGATGCCGGCGTTACGGTTACGGTCGGCGCCAATGTGCCTCTCAAACTCCAGGACGGTAATCTCGCGGGTTCTGGTACGATCAACCTTGCAAGCTCCGCGGAACTTGTCCTGGACGGCGTAACGAAGGAGTCGACAGTCGGGTTTGCGGTTCCGTCCGGCGCCCAGCTTACGATTTCGGGCGACGGCACGACGACCCTCCCGACAGACGACCAGGCAATCTCCGGCAACATCGTCATTGAAGCGGGCGCGACGCTCGTCTCGCCTACGACAGACTCGATCAGCTACACCACGAGCTCCTCGAGGATCCATGTCTACGGAACGCTGACGCTCAACGGCCGCTGGTCGTTCACTGGCAACAACACGCTTTACCTCTATCCTGGCTCCGTCGTTAACGGAACGGGTGACAACATCGCCGCAATTGACCTCTGCAATGCCGCTACCAAGATATACGTCAAGGCGCATCCAACGACACATGCTACAGGCACGGCGACATGCGCCGGGAAAATCCGGCTCAGGGCGAAAGCCATAGTCGACGTGGAGGACGGAATGACGCTGTCGGTGACAAGAGAGTCTGCGTGCTATGCTACTTTCAGCGAGACCACCTATTACTACAACTACCAAAAGACTGGTGCAGGGACGCTTCAGTTCCGTGATGTCACGCTGTCTCCTGTGTCAGGTTCGGCAGGGACGCTGGAGTTCATGTCCGGCACGAATCACATATACGCGACGTCAAACATGACGTTCTCCGGCAAGTTCGTGGTCACGAAGACTGGAAGCACATGGCCGCATTTCCAGGGGGCGCCGCCGTTCTTCAACGAATCCGCACTCCCCGACATGGATGTATCGGGCGGGTTTGTATTGACCGACAACTACAACAACGACTACCTGGCCGTCAAGAACTTCTCCGGAAGCGGCGACATCAGCACAGCCTATGGAGGCATAGCCGATGGCAGCGACACGCCGCGCACCGTGAAGACAGTGCAGACAGAAGACACCGAGTTCTCCGGCCGGTTCACTTACTCGGACAACAGCTACAAACACCGCAATTCCTGCCTTACGGTCGTTGGCGCCGATGCGGCAGTACATTCCCTGACGCTTTCCGGCGCCAGCACAACGTATGGCGCCCTGACGGTGCAGGACTACGGCAAGGTGGTCTTCGCTTCGGGCGGCAGCTGGGCGGCGGGCATCGTTGCCGTGGGGGCGAACGGCCATCTCGAGTCCACGAACAACGCGGCGGTCAAGAAGCTTTCGCTCGCCGACGGCGCTACCATCGTGTTCCCGACGGCGTCCAGCTCGCTCACCGGCATCACGGACTTCACCTTCGCCTCCGGCACGGCGAACATCGCGTTTGCCGACGGCGTCACTCCGCCGGCTGCGGGCACCACGCTCATCGACTGGAGCGGTGCGTCGCTCGAGAGCGCTCCGTCCGGCGAGTTCAAGCTCGTCGGGGCAGGTGACTATATCCTTTCGAAGAGCACGGCGGGCCTTTCGCTTGCGGCGGCGGTTGCGAAGGTCGGGGACGTTGGATATGCCACGGTGGAGGACGCGTTAACCGCTCTCACCCATGGCGGCGACAGAACGGCTGTCGTTTCTGTGCTGGACGCGTCCTGGGTGGCGGGCGACTATCAGTTCGCTTCAACCCTTTCCAGCATGGGCATACTTTGGGACGAGACGTCGCGCACGTATTCGTTCGCGGCTGCGTACATCGACGGCAATCCGCCGGCATACTATCCGACGATTGCGGCGGCAGTTGCAGACGCGACGAGCAAGCAGACGGTTTCGCTATACAAGAACAGCACGGAGGACGTTGTCCTTCCCGTCGGAGTGACTCTTTCGCTCGGCAACTACACGCTTGCCGGCAGTGTTACGACGACGTCCGGGAACGTGGTCGGGCAGACGGTCGTCAACGGCAAGACGGTATATGCGTCCTACGCCAAATCCACTATAGAGACGTGGACGGACGGAAGCGGCGACCATGCCTGGAACAACTACGCCAACTGGAACCTCGGCTTCGTGCCGACGGATTCCACGCCGGTGGTTTTCCCCGAGGGGAACTCCACGGCCAAGCTTTCATATAACACGGCAAGCGACCCCAAAGACAGCTGTGCGTCAATGACGCTCAACGGCAACCTCACACTCATCCGCGCCGACCCCAACAAATGGGTTCATCTTTGCGTGTTCGGCAATGTAGCCGGCACAGGCACTCTGACGCTCAACGACGTCGGCATCAACAACATGTCGGGCGCTGCGATTTCCATAGCGAACGACATTGTTGCGGCGGCTTCGGCAGAGAACAAGGATTGCTTCATGGCCGGCAGAGCCATCAATCTCAATGGCAGCGTGACCGTTCAGTCGGGCCTGTTTAAGGCAGAGCGCTCCCATTTGAACTTCAACGGGCTTGTGACCATCTGCAACGGGGCGAAAATCCAGGCGCAGACAAGCACGGCGCTTGCGACGTTCAACGGCGGCATTGCCGTTCCCGAGCAGGCAACGGGCAGGCTGACGGCGGACGCATATTCCAACGGCGAACCCGGCACGAATGTCATCGCCTGCACGGTTACGCTCTCCCCAGGCGCGACCTTCACCTACCAGACGGCGGAGACAACCGTCGCGTCTGGCGCGAAGTTCGCCGCCGTTCCGGGTTATGGCGTGGAGCAGTCGTCTTTGGGCGGGAACACGATTTACACGACAATAGACAACAGGTTGTCGACATGGCTTGGCGACGCCTCGGGCAACTGGAACGATCCAACCAAGTGGACCACTGGTCTTGTGCCGGACCAGTGCACCGTCGTCATATTCCCGCTGGGCGCAGGCCCCTATACGGTCTACATATACCAGGACAAGGACAAGTGCAAGAAGATGGTCCTGAACGGCAGCGTCACGCTCCAGAAGGCATCCGACCAGGGCGGGTACACAGGCGATGTCCACCTGATATTCTATGGCGACGACAATGTGGCGGCTTCCGGCGCAGGCACGCTGACGGTCGACTCCCTCACGCTGTTCAACGCCAACGGAGTGGGCACGATCGACATAGGGTGCCCGCTTGTGCTGAACGGAAGCGTAATGTTCTCCGCCAACGCACAGAACCACAGCCTTATGCAGTATGGCCGGTTCTCCACATCGGGCAATGTGACGATGAACGCCGGCGCGACGATAAGGGTGCGCAGCTACGTGGATATCGCCTACAACGGCCCCATCACCGTCTCCGGCACAAGTGCGGCCGTTACGCTCAGCAATGACCAAAACAACATGGCGCACGGCATGCACAAGATACTGTCTTCTGTCACCATCCCGCAGGGAGCGAGCCTGGTGACGGCATCCAACACGTATGGGACGGAGGGGTATCTGCGCGACGAATGGACCGACCATGTCCG
>CAMPAF010000038.1 GCA_946631535.1 uncultured Verrucomicrobiota bacterium | reverse complement strand
TGCTCATCTTCCCGGACCTGCAGGCGGGCAACATCGGCTACAAGATCGCCCAGCGCCTGGGCGGCGCGTCGTGCTTCGCCGTTCTCCAGGGGCTTGCCGGCCCCTGCAACGACCTTTCCCGCGGTTGCTCCGTCGAAGACATCGTCAACACTATCGCCGCCACGGCCGTACAGGCTATGTGAAGAAAGATAAATGAAGACAAAGACAGCAACATGGGCAATCGCCCTTGCATCACTCATGGGCGCGTCACTGCTGTTCGCAGGACCGCTGGACAAGGCCTGGATGAAGGGCACGACAGACAAGAACCCGCTCTTGTACAAGCCTGGCGAGGAGATGGTCTTCACGATCGAGCCGCAAAACATAAGGGGCGAGATCCCCGCCGGAGCTTACTTCCTCAAGTGGGAGCGCACAGGCGACGACGGCGTCTCGGAGAAAGGCTCCGAACCGTTCACGGGCAAGCCGTTCGTGTACAAGACCCGCATCGCGAAGCCGGGGTTCGTGCGCCTCAACGCCGTGGTCGTCGACGCGTCCGGCAAGCCGTTCATGAGGGAGCTCGAGAAGTTCATCGGCGACCCCAGCACGCCCGAGGGCCGGCTCGCCCTAAGAAAATTAAAAAAGATGAAGAGGTTCGTCTTTTTCGACGGCGGTGCGGCGGCCGGTGCCGACACGCTCCGCCAGGCTGCTCCCGAGCCGGCGGACTTCGATGCGTTCTGGGCGCGGCAGAAGGCGGAGCTCAAGAAGGTCCCGTTCAACGCGAAGCGCGTGGAGGTGCCGTGCGGCAACCCCGACGTGCGGCTATATGCGCTGTCGGTGGACTGCACGGGCGGGATGCCCGCGACAGGCTATCTCTCGATCCCCAAGGCCGCCGAGAAGGGAAAGAAATACGGCATCCATATCGGAACCTTCGGCTACGGCGTGGGAGAGCAGTTCCCGCCTAGGCATCCAGATGCCAATGCGATTGAGTTCAAGATGAACGCCCACGGATTCCTCCTGCGCGAATTCGGCGGGACGGACGAGTACTATCGGACCTACGGCGACAAGATCAAGTCGAACGGCTACACCTACGCCTTCGACCCGCAGCAGAACTCCAATCCCGAGACCGCCTACTTCCGCGGCATGATCCTGCGCCTCATCCGCGCCATCCAGTACCTGAAGTCCTGCCCGGAGTGGGACGGCAAGGATCTGCAGGTTTCCGGCAACAGCCAGGGCGGCGGGTTCGCGATCTGGGGGGCCGGCTGCGGCGAGGGCGTGACACGCGTCTACAGCACCGTGACCGGCTTTTGCGACATGGGCGCGGAGCTTGCAGGCCGTCTGCGCGGACCATGGCCCCGGATCAAGTTCGTTGAGGCGCTCGGCTACTTCGATGCCGTCAACTTCGCGAAGCGCGTCCCCTCGACCTGTCGCGTCGAAATTGGCCGTGCAGGGCTTGGGGACTACACGTGCCAGCCGTCTGGCCTCGCGATCCTCTGGAACACCCTGAAGTGCCCGAAGTCGATCCTGTGGGTGCAGGGTTCAGAGCACGGCTACGTGCCGCCGAACTACGAAGGTCGCGATGTCAAGTTCGAGAGATAAGAGCGCGACCATCCCGGTTCCAGCAAATGCAAGCAACGTGAACGAATTTAGGGAGCAGCTATGAGCAAGACGATGAAAGCGTGGATGACAGGTGTTGTCGTTTGCCTTGTCATTGCGCTAGCCATCTTCCTTGTCGCCCGACAGGATGCGGGAAATGCGGCGGCGCCGGTCGCTGGCACCGGCCCGGCGGAAAACGGCGCGGGGAAATGAAGACGATGCCGTGTTCCGCATGATATGCAACTTTCTTGACGATGGTTCCGTTCCGGAGAGTCTGACACCGACATACGGGGGGACTCACGACAATATTGAGGATCTGCCAAAATGGGCGGAAACGGAGACGGCGCTGTGGTCGCTTTTCGCGCAGGTCCACTGGGCGTCGAACTGCGCCCCGATGTCATACTCCTCTGGCAAAGATATAATGCATACCTATGTCGTCGACAAGACAGAGCTCAAACCTTCGGTGGAATACGGATCCGGCGGGGCTTCAGGCTATGGCGAGGGCATCTTTCAGATATTCGGCAACATCCCGACTGGCGGAGTCCACGGAGTCGCGCTATATAGGCCTGGCAAGACCAATCCTTTTCCCCCCAAGCAGCCGATCGTGCCTGAACCCGGAAGCTGCCGGCTGATGCGCTTCTACGACGCGCTAGACCCTACGCTCGTTTCGACTGCCGCAGGGCAGACCGTGTCGGTGCCGCTTGCATGGCTGTCCGCCACCGGCCTTGTCGCCAACGTGGAAAGCCTCGCTGACTGCAGCAACAAGCTTGCGACGGCGACTGCGAACGGATACACCGGCGCGGAGTGCTGGTACTACGGGATTAGTCCGTGGGATGCGGGCGCCAGGGTTTGGCTCAGGGCGATGGGGTTGACTGTGGCAAACGGCTCGGCCAGAATCGGATTCGCGGTGCGCGACGCGGATCGCGACCGCGTGCACGTGCAGAGAGCGCCGTCGTTGCCGGGGCCGTTTGCCGATGTCGCCGACAGCGTGCTTGTCCGCGACGACGGAATCGTCTCCATTCCTGCGTCCGATTCGTCGGGCTTCTATCGCCTCTTCGTGCGTTGATTGCTCTCTTTTTCCCGTTTGCATGGGGAGGGGATGGGGTGAGTTTGGGCGCATCCGCGAATCGTACAGAAGCTACGAAACATCCGCTAAAATGGTAGGGTCGCCTCGCCGGGGCGACCGTAGACGCAAATGATTGGCAATGTGATTTAAAGTTGATGGCGGCCCGCTCGGCGAGCGGGCCCTACCAATTTTTCCACTTGCAGGATTCGCAGATGCGTCCGGTGGGTCTCAACTTGCAGAAAAAGGCTGGAATATGATATGATAGCCCCACGTAAAACTGGAAGCAGGTGAAGTCTGCGCGCCGCGAGAGCGGTGCGCGCCGCGAGAGCGGTGCGCGCCGAAGAGAAAGCGAGCAGGAGATGAGGAAAATTGGCATGTTGTGCGTGGCGGTGGCGTTGTCGCTCGGCTGCTTGGCGACCACGTACTACGTGAAGCCGGACGGCAGCGACAGCGCCGCAGGCACGAGCTGGGAGACGGCGTTCGCAACGCCCAACAAGGGGTTTAACATCGTTCACAACAAATCGGCCAACCACGAGGTCGTGATTGCGGCCGGCACGTACCAGCTGACGGATGCCTGCCGGTGCGCGGGACCGACCCAAGACACCGGCAAGCGCGTCGTCATACGAGGTGAGACGGGCAATCCGGAGGACGTCGTCTTGATGGGGAACGACACGTTTGAGATCGTGCGCCTGTCCCGGTGCGTCACGGTGTCGGGGCTGACCATTTCCCACGGCTCGAACTCCAACCGCACGAACCGAGCGTCCGGCGTCCGCGTCGGCGCAAACGATGCGGGACTGTCTATTGTCTCCAACTGTATAATTACCGCGTGCTACAACGCCTACACGAACCATACGTTGGGAACGGACAAGAAGGACATGTTTGGCGGCCCGGTCTACGTCTACAACAACGGTCTTCTCGTAGACTGCGTGGTGAGCAACAACTCGTCGATCTTCTACGGCTGCGGCGTGACGCTGGACGGCGAGAACGCCACCGCGCTCCGTTGCCGGATCGAGGGCAACGTGGCAACGAACACGGACAACAGCGGCGTGTCCGTCTTCGGCGTCACAGGCGACACGACGAAAGGCGGGCGGCTGGTCGATTGCGTCGTGCAGTCGAACCTCACGGCCTACTGCGCGGGCGCGCGCAACGTCCTCTGGGTCGAGGGCTGCACGTTCCGGGACAACGCCCTGGCCGCCGACATGGGCGCGCATTCCTCGGCGGGCATGGCCATCGGCGCGTCCGGCGTCGTCGTGACGAACTGCACGTTCGTCGACAACCGTGCGGGCCGCGGGTATGCGACCGTCTATGTTACGCAGCCGAACGTGCACGTTCTCGACAGCCGCTTCATCGGGAACAGCGTCTCTCAATACGGCGGGGCCATCTGTTTTTCCATCGGTTCGCCGTCGGTGTTCTCGTCTGCCTCCAACTGCCTTTTCGTGAGCAACAGCGTTGCCATGTCGTCTGGGAAAGGCGGCGGTGCCATCCGGATCGACGCGGGCCGCGTGGCTCTTGCGAACTGTACGTTCAACGGCAACACGGCGAGCCGCGGCGGTGCGGTGGACATTGTGGGAAGTAGCGCGAATTCGACGATCGTCTCCTGTACGAACTGCGTGTTCACGGGTAATCAGGTACAGACATACGGCGGCGCCGTACGAACCTCCTACGCCGCTCAGGTCTGCTTTGACGACTGCCGCTTCGTTTCCAACAGTAACCTGGTGTCCTCGGTCGACGCCTGCGGAGGCGCGATCTCCGTCAATCAGGCGCGTGATGGCGGCAGGTGCACCGTGCAGAACAGCACGCTTGCCGACAACACATCGCTGACTTACGGTGGCGCGATCGATGCCGTGACGGAGGTCAATGGCGACGGTGCGCATCTCGTCTGCTCGAATTGCGTCTTTTCGGGGAACATGGCGGCCAACACCGGCGGCGGCGTGCGCATGACAAAGTACACACGGGCGATCTTCGACGATTGCCGGTTCGTCAGCAACGCGACCACAGTGCAGAAAACCTACGAAAATTACGGCGGAGGCGGGATCTTTCTCTACGAGCAGCAGAATGAGGGTGTCTGCGCTATCTCAAACAGCGTCTTTGCCGGAAACGTGTCTTCGGGCCGTGGTGGCGCTGTTGCCAGTACGTGGAACGGCATCTGCTTTTGCGAGATTGCCAATTGCGTATTCACCAACAACACCTCGTACTTCCAGGGTGGAGCCGTGTCGTTCCGCGAACGCACGGTCAACGGTCGTCCTTTCTCCATCCGCAACAGCCTGTTTGCTTTCAACTGCACGGCATGTGCGACCGGCAGCGACAGCTCCGGCGGCGGCCTTTTGCTCGTGACGTCGAATGACGTGGAGATAGCGAACTGCACCATCGTGTCCAACACGAGCGCATACACGGCCGGACAGAGCGGCGGTGTCCATCAGCGGTGGGGAGGCCGGTATGTCAACTGCATCATTGCAAACAACCTGACCAAAAGCGGAACTTCTCAGGATAGCAACTGGACGGACGCGCAAGGATCCTTCGTGAACTGCTGTGCCTGGCCGAACACGACGACGCACATGACAGCGGAGAACGGCTGCGTCAACGCCGATCCGCTCTTCGTGGATGCCGCGAACGGCGACTTCACGCTACGTCCCGGCTCGCCGTGCCGCAACGTGGGCGTGCTGGAGGACTGGATGGCGGACGCGACCGACCTCGTCGGTTCGCCGCGCGTCTCGGGCCGTGGCGTGGACATCGGCTGCTACGAGCTGTTCGTACCGAGCGGGTTGAACATCATCGTGCGGTAATCGCCGCCAAGATGGCGGCTCCCCATGCGGTAGGGACGGCGTTCCACCGCCGTCCGCCCCGCGATCGCCGCCAAGATGGCGCTACTTTCGCACAAACCGCAAATATTATGATATACTTTGCGGCATGGAGAAGATTCGGCCCATACTCTACGGCGTGGCGGACTACGCGCAATTCAGGAAATCAAACGCCTGGTTCGTGGATCGTACCGCGAAGATTCGCGACCTCGAGGCAATCCGCTATGCGGTATTTCTTAGGCCGCGTCGGTTCGGCAAGTCGTTGCTGCTTTCCATTCTTGAGGCATACTACGACGTCGCGTATGCGGACAGGTTCGAGCAGCTGTTCGCCGGAACGGCCATCGGCGCGGATCCCACGGAGGAGCGCAGCAGGTACCTTGTTCTCTACTTCAATTTCTCCGCCGTCAGCAAGGACGTACGGCAGGTTGAGAGAAGTTTCGAGAAATACTCTGCGGACAGGTTCGACGCCTTTGCCGAGAAGTATGCAAAGCGCCTCCCTGCGGGGCTTTCCGAGAAAATCCTCTCGTCCTCCTCGGCTGCAGACAAGATGAGCGCGCTCTTCGCCGGGATGAAGGGCGTCGAGCCGGGCATCTACTGTCTCATCGACGAGTACGACAACTTCACGAACACGATCCTTGCCGAGAGCGGCGAGGCGGCGTACAACGCTCTCTGCCACGGCGACGGGTTCTTCAAGCAGTTCTTCACGGAACTCAAGGCGCTCACGACGTCGCTTGACGCGCCGCTGAAGCGTCTGTTCGTCACGGGCGTCTCGCCCGTGACGTTGGACGACGTGACGAGCGGCTTCAACATCGGCACGAACATCTCGCTCGAACCCGTGTTCGCGGACCTGACCGGCTTCCGCCACGACGACCTCCGCGCCATCGCGGACTACTACGCGCCGCGCTGCGGGTTCGACGCGGACAAGGCGTACGAGACGGCCCTTGCGTGGTACGACAACTACCGCTTCGGTGAATACGGTGCACCGCCGCTTGCCAACACGACGCTCGTGCTGTCGTTCTTCGACAAGCTCGTCCGGGTGAAAAAATGGCCGGTTGACATGGTTGACAAGAATCTGCGCACGGACTACGCGAAGATACGTCATCTGATCACGGTGGACAAGCGCCTGAACGGAAATTTCCACGCAATCGAGACAATCGTGTCCGAAGGGGTCTTGGCCGAGCAGCTGGTGGATTCGTTTCAGGCGAAGGACATCGCGAAACACGAGAACTTCGTCTCGCTGCTCTACTGGTTCGGAATCACCACCATCGTCGGCGACGACATGGGAACGCCCGTGTTCGGGCTTCCCAACGGCGCGCTGCGGCAGATCGCCGCGCAGATGTTCACGGAGGCGTATTCGGACGCCTGCGGCATCGACCAGCGGCTCCCCGCCATCAACGCGGGGCTGCGCGCGTTCGCCTCGAAGGGCACGTGGGACAAGCTCCTGGAGCCGCTCCTCGGCGTGGTGAAGCAGAACTTTGCCGTACGCGACGCCAAAGAGGGCGAGACCGCCGTGGCGAGCGCGGTTTCGGCGATTCTCATCAGCGCCGGCGGCCCCTACGTCATCAAACGCGAGCGCGAGGCGAACGGCGGATACTACGACCTCTCGATGGCGCCTCGCTTCGACATCGCGCCGAACATCGCGCACGCCGCGCTCATCGAGCTGAAGTACGTGAAGGCGGGCGATCCCGAGCCCACGCCCGAGGCGCTTGAGAAGATCAAGGCCGAGGCCGTCCGGCAGCTCGACCAGTATTCCGCCGACCACGACATCGCCACCGAGTGGCACCTCACTGGGACAACGGACGTCCCGTCCGTTGCCCTCCATCGGCTCGTTCTCGTGTTCCACTGCGGCGATTGCGTGCTGAACGAAGAGGTTTGATCAACGTCAGAAAAGGAAAGGTCGCGAAATGAACAGAGGAAAAACGACAAAAATTCCCTCCGTGGGACGGCATGGATGGGCATTCTTGATGGGCGCGATTGTCCTCGCGGGCGGCATCATCCCCGCGTCGGGTGGCACGACCTACTACAGCGGGAAAGGTACTGCCAACGGTGGCCTATCTACGGCGGTCAAGTGGTACACGGATGAAAGCCGCACGGTTGCCGCCGATCCGCAACCTACGCCCACGGCGAATGATGGCAACACGTACGTGTTCATCGAGAGCATGAAGATGGACACTGGCGCGACCTTCCCGGAAGGAACGCACGTCTGCTTCGGGACGGACGGCAACGAAATCGGTACCAGCGCAAGGCAGTATTATCCCAACTGCAGCTCGGGAACCTGGACGGTGCCGGACGGCACGGTCTACGGCTTAACGTTTGTTCCCAACTGGAACGCGAGCGGGCAGTTTCTCGGAAACTACAGGCTGGTGAAGACGACGATGCCGATTGTTTTCGGCTCCTCGGCCTTGCAGGATGGCCGGACATACGGCATGTACCTTGCCGGCAAGTTCACCGGCGAGAGCGACGTGTTGATTGCGGTGACGATCGTCAGCTATGGCGGGGGCACGGGCACGGGTATCTCGCGTACCGTATTCAACGGGGACTTCTCCGGCTACAAGGGAAAGTTCGCGGCGAGTTCCGTCTCGAAGGGAATCAACTTGCTGTGGTTCGCGTCCGCGACGTCGATGGGCGATCCGGACACGCCGTTCACGGATGCCGTCACCCTGCGCAACAACGCGCGTCTCCGCATCGACGAGGTCGTCACGCAGACCTCGGCGCGCGGCATCACGCTTGACCTCTCGAGCGGGCAGTCCGCCTACCTCTACGCGCCCGCGAACGTGTCGTGGACGCTCCGCGCCCCCGTGTACGGCGGCTCCGTCGGCACGCTCGTGAAGACGGAGGCTGGCACGGTGACGCTGGCCGGTTCGCTGGAGGCGAAAAACATCCTGGTGGAGGCCGGGACGCTCGTGGTGGACACCACCGCGTCCTTCGCGGCGGGGACCGTGATCACGGTCGCGCCCGGCGCCAAGCTGGTCAACAAGACGATTTCCGCCGCGATCCCGAACGTCACCGTTGTGGTTCAGGACGGCGGCACGTATGTCTATGACACCTTGACGGCGATCCCGTTCGACGGTACGGATGTTACGCCCCTTGACTGTACGGGGATGACGGTGACCGAACTTTCCGTCCTTTCGCGGCCAATTCCCGTGGGGCTTTCCCAGGCAATTCCGCTTCCGTTCAGCGAAACGAACCGTTGGGCGATCGCGACATTCGACGCGGCAAGGGGACTCTCTGCCGCCGACTTCACGGACGTAACGGCGAAGTCCTTCCACCGTCTGCCGACCACCTGGCTGGAGACGGCGACGGAGAACGGCGTCACCACGCTCTATCTCGTGGCGCGTCCGGCCGTCGAGTACATACCCAACACCAGTAGCCTCGGCCAGCGCATGGGTACGGCGTCGCACTGGACTGACGGGCAACTGCCCCATGCGGGCAAGGACTATTTCTCGCGTCAGGGACTCTCCTACAACCGCACGGGCGACGGCAGCAACATCGCGTCGTTCAACTTCAACGGTGAGTCGCTGACCGTCAGCGGCGGAATCGGCGCCTATGCACAGAACTTCTTCGCCACGGAGTTGCGCCTGCGCGCCGACAACGAGCTGTTGGTCGCCCATGGCAATCAAAACGTCTACTGGCCACGCATCTTCAGAGGCCGGTACGACATTGACGAAACCTGCACGGACAGCCAGCCTGCGAAGGTTTCGATCGACACGAAGACGACATTCGCCGATCTGCGGGTGGAGTTTGTCGGCAGCGGCACGTTCCGGGTCAACACGGGCGTGAAGAGCGCGGAGGACGGCGGGTATGGCATCTTCCCGCTCTACCTTTCGGGCATGTCCACGAACTTCACCGGCCGCTTCGACTTCACCACGTTCGGAAGCACGAGCTTCATGGACATGTACGTGACGAACGGCGCGGCGTTCGGCGGGCCGTTGCCGGCGTACAGCGCGGACGCGGTGCGCCTCCGTCCGCCCAGTACTGAGATTGACCATCTCGTCTCCATCACGGCGATGGCGGACACGACGGTGGACGCCGCGAATCGCGGCTGGCACATGACGAGCGGCACGCTCGGCGCGTCGAACGGCGTGACGTTTGTGTTCTCGCCGCCCACGCTCACCGTCACGACCAAGCTCTGCAAGACGGGCGGCGGCACGCTCGCCATGGGTTGCGACACAATCGGCGCGGGCACGGCGTTCGCGGTGGAGGAAGGGTACGTGAAGGCGCTCTCGGCGGGTTGCTGCACGAACCTGAACCTGACCGTCTCGGACGGGGCCGGCATCAAGGCCGACCTAGCGCCGGCCGACGCTACGGTGGCGGCTAAGGGGTTGATCGCGAAGTCGATCCTGCCAGCGGCGGAAGGGGGTACCATCCTTACGGCGGCCGACATGCCGGAAGGCGACGAGCCAAAGTTCTCGGCGGTGATCTGCACTGTGCCATCCACGCAGGCAGATCTCACGGGCACGTTGAAAGCCGCCAATATACATGGCTACACCGGCCGCATAGAGAAGGACGCCGAGACGTTCGCCTCCGAGGGCCTTGTGACCTACACGGCCACGTGGACCAAGACAGGCATCACGGTCATCTTCCGCTGAGCCGCCAAGATGGCGGCTCCCCATAAGAGGAACACAAAAATGAACGTATGTCGTAGAAGTTTCCTGTCGGGGAGCGCCGTGACCGCGTTGGCGGCGGCGGGCGGATGCTGTACGGGCGGGGCGCCTCGTCGAGGCGACCGCGTTGCGGCACCGTGGCTGGAGGCGGACGTCGTGGTGGCCGGCGGAGGGCCCGCCGGCGTGTGCGCCGCGGTGAGCGCGGCGCGCCTGGGCGCGAAGACGATCCTCGTGGAGCGCTTCGGCTGCCTCGGCGGCAACCTCACGCTCGGACACGTCTCGCCCATCCTCGGCAAGGTGTGCCCGGGCACGATGGCGGACGAAGTGCGCCGCCTCCTGAACGCGAACCACCTCGACGCGCCGAAGGTGATGACGCGCAACGGCCCCGAGGAACACATCGACCACGAAGAGGCGAAGGGCATCCTCGCGCGGCTCTGCGCCGACGCCGGCGTCACGGTGCTCCTCTGCGCGCCCGTGATCGACGCGCAGATGGAGGGGCGGCGCGTGGTCGGCCTCACCGTCGACACGCCGAAGGGCCTGCGGACGATCCGCGCGAAGGTGGTGGTGGACGCGACGGGCGACGGACGCGTCGCGACGGCCGCCGGCGTGGAGGTGAAGATCGGACGCGATTCCGACGGTGCCACGCAGCCTTCGACGCTTGAGTTCGTGGTGGATGGCGTGGACGAGTCGTGCGCGATCACGGCCTGGGGCGGCACCGATCCGGTGAAACTGCCGTCCGGCGAGGAGTACCGTGCGCTCTGCAAGCGGATGAACGCCGCGGGCGAGTTGCCGGAGAACGTGACGATCGTGCGTCTCCACCGCACGTTTTATCCGGGCGAGCGTAGCGTGAACGCCACGCAGATCAACGGCATCGACCCGCTCGATCCCGTCGCCCTCGGCAAGGCGGAGGTGGAGCTGCGCGGACAGATCGACCAATGCGTCGCCTTCCTCCGCAACCACGTGCCGGGCTTCGGGAAATGCCGCGTGAAGTCGAGCGCCGGCATGCTCGGCGTGCGCGAGACGCGCCGCGTGATGGGCGACGCGATGGTGGTGGACGACGATCTGCTCGCGGGTCGCCACTATCCCGACGCCGTCGTGCACGACGCCTGGTTCCTGATCGACATCCACAACCCGAAGGGCGGCGGCCAGGCGGAGGGCCATTCGCATCCCGCGCAGCCCTACGACATCCGTTACGGCGCGTTCCTGCCGAAAGGAATCGACGGCCTGCTCACGGCGGGACGCTGCATCTCGGGAACGCACCGCGCCCACGCGAGCTACCGCGTGATGACGCCCTGCATGGCGATGGGCGAGGCCGTGGGCGTGGCGGCCGCCCTCGCGGCGAAGCGCGGCGTTTCGCCCCGCGACGTGTCGGCGGCGGACATCCGTGCCGAACTCTTCCGCCGCGGCGTCCGGCTGGAGGACGTATCCGCGAATCGTGCAAGTTAGCAAATTGGTAGATTTCGGCAAATGTCTTGCAGTAGAGAGTGATATTTTGCATGGCGCAAGGAACTTGGACCAGAAAACAGGAACGCAGAACGATGAGAAAACTTGCATGCTTCATGGCTATATGCCTTGCGGGCGGCGCGTGGGCCGTGTCGTGCGACGGCACGAACGTGTGGATCGGCGCCGCCTCGGGCGGCAGGGCGAGCCGAAGCTCGTTGTCGAGGGCGGCAAGCTGAAGCTAAAGATGGGCATTCAGCCGACAATCGTCATCTTTCGTTAACAATCTATGAGGAAAAGAACATGAAGAAGATAATAGCAGTTACGGGTATGCTTGTTGCGGGCATGCTGTTTGCTGACACGACCCCGATCATGGTGTCGCTCGTCACGCCGGTCCAGGCGCCATCAAGCCACTATGACGTGACCGGCTTCCGGCTGTCGCTCATCTACGGCGACTGTCAGGAGTTCACAGGTCTCGACATCGGCATCGTCGACCATACGGACCGGGACTTCACGGGCATTGCCATCGGCGGCGTCAACATCGCCGACGGGCGTCTCTACGGCGGACAGCTGGGACTGGTAAACTGGAACGGTCATGACACTCGCAAGTGGGAGCGGCGCTCCATCGGCGCACAGCTGGGCATCTTCAACTACGCCAACACGTTCTGCGGACTGCAGGACGGTTTCGCAAATGTCGCCGGCAGGTCGTTCACGGGTCTGCAGTCCGGGTTCCTCAACAGCACGCGCGACCTGGACGGGCTTCAGTGCGGCTTCTATTTGCTGTTTGGCGTGAACATGGCGAGCGGCACCATGCGCGGATGCCAGATCGGGCTCGTCAACTACGCAGAGAGGGTTGATGGCGGCTTGCAGATCGGCTTCGTCAACATCATCTCGGAGAACGGCTGGCTGCCGGTCCTGCCGATCGTGAACGGGCACTTCTGATTGCGAGATTGGGCGATTGTTAATATGGCGATTGCTAATATAAGGAAAAACTATGACGACACGAGAAGACTATGACAGGTTCCTCGCCGAGGTCAGGAAACAGACCGGAATCGAGGCGCTGACGAGCGACGTCGCGGGACTAGTGTCCGTCAACGTCGACGAGAAGTACAACGTGAACCTCTAGTTCGTAGAGGCGTCCGGCAAGGTGCTGTGCTTCATCGACGGCAAGTTCTTCGCCAAGCTCTCCGGCCTCCTCGAACTGCGGGAAACCGCAAAGAGCGGCACATTCGAAAAGCTCTTCGAAGACTATCTCGCCGCGTTCAACCCGGACGAGCAGGGCATCAGCCCGGCCGAAAAGACGTTGCGCGAGAAGATCGTCGCCGAGATCAAGGAGAAGAAGGCGGAGTTCGACCAGTAGCTCCGCCGCCTCCTCAAGATCGGCGACGTCCAGATGCGCCTGTTCGACGATCTCGCTGAGCGCGGTCGTGCCGTGCAGGAGAAGGCCGTCAACACGATCTCGCACCTGGAAATGCTCACTTCGCCCACGACCTGGGTGAGCAAGAAGGGGAAGGTGGCCCTCAAGCACCTCGAAGTCAGGCCCGAAACGCGCATTCCATGGCGTGCCGAGGCGGTTGGGAACGACATCGTCTACCACTGCGACAAGCCTCTCGACGGCTCCACCGTCAACCTTCTCACCGGTCTGGCGCAAAGCGCCGGCGTGCGCTACGAATACGACAACTGGGGCAACTCCCGGCTCGTCGTTCCGCAGGAGGCCGCCGAGAGGTTCTTCGCCGTATTCTCCGAGGAGAAGGTCCAGCAGCTCACGCACCCGGAGGAATTCATCGCGCGTTCGGAAGGCAGGTATTCCCTCAAGGTCGCCAAGGACTACAAGCCCGTCTCCTACGCCCGTATAGCCGATCCGCGTCCGCCCCTCACGGCGGAGCAGCTCCCCGCGGAACTCGACATCAGGGTGGACGGCCGCGTCGTCAAGCTTCCGAAGATCCACTACGAGGGCATGGCCACCACGCGTTCACACATCTCCCGCCCGCGCAGCGTGGGCGAACTGCGCTCCACGCTGGAGGCCCGCGCCGCCGCCTCTTCCTCAAGTGCGAGACGTTCGGCATCTTCTGCTCTACGGCGCATGTCCATCCGCACCGGAAAACGGACGCGAAAAGCGAGGAAATGAAGTCGCGCTACTACCAGTTCGGCGACGTCGTCGAGTCTATTGCCCATGGCTCGTCCCTTCTCGTCTCGCAGTTCACGGACAAGGAGGCCAAGGGTATCCGCAAGGAGAACCTGCTCGCCGCATGATGGAAGGCATCCTCCGCACCATCGGCCAGCTTTCCGGCGAGCTCTCCCAGCGCCGGGCGCATCTGCGCTTCTCACCCATGCGTTTTGAGATTGGAAACAACCAGAAC
>CAMPAF010000037.1 GCA_946631535.1 uncultured Verrucomicrobiota bacterium | reverse complement strand
ACGCGGAACTCCACAAGCGGAAGATCCCCGCGCAGCTGTTCGTCTACGCGAACGTGAGCCACGGCCTTGGCGACACCGTCAACGCGCGGGGCTGGCAGAAGCGGATCGTGGACTGGATGCAGAGCATAGGATTTTGAGGCACGCGCAATGAAAGACGACTACGAGCTGATCGATTCAGGTGACGGACGAAAGTTCGAGCGCTTTGGAGCCTACACGCTAGTCCGCCCATGCTCGCAGGCGATGTGGCGTCCGCGCGACGCCGCAGCGTGGCGGACCGCTTCGGCCACTTTCGACCGCGAGGACGGCAACCGCTGGCATGGGCGCAGCGCGCTACCCAAGGAATGGACAATAGAGACAGCAGGCATACGCTTCAGACTCAGCGGAACGGACTTCGGCCATCTTGGCATCTTCCCTGAGCAGCGCGAGCAGTGGAAATGGATCAGGGGGAAGGTTGGGGAACGGGGAACGGTGAGCGTGCTGAATCTGTTCGCGTACTCGGGAGGCAGCACGATCGCGGCGGCGCAAGGCGGGGCGGAGGTGTGCCACCTGGACGCCGCGAAGGGGATGGTGCAGTGGGCGCGCGAGAACGCCGCCCTGAACGGCCTGCAGGACCATCCCATCCGCTGGATAGCGGACGACGCCCACAAGTTCCTCCGGCGCGAGGTTCGGCGCGGGAGGCGATATGACGCCGTGATCCTCGATCCGCCGACGTTCGGGCGCGGGGCGAACGGCGAACTGTACAAGATCGAGCGCGACCTGCAGGAGACTTTGGGACTCGTGAGGGATGTCCTCTCCGCGAAGCCGCTCTTCGTCCTCTTCTCCTCGCACACGCCTGGGCTCTCGTGCCGCGTGGCGGAGAACGTCATACGCCAGGCGTTCCCCGCGTGCCTCTCGGTCGAGGCCGGCGAGATGCTTCTCGGAGACGATTGTCCTTCTGGTGTTTATTGTCGGGGCGTTTTTTGATAGAATGTTGGCGCCATGAGGCAGATTCTAAAATCGAAGAGGACAATCCTGTTCCTTGCCACGGTCGCGTTCATGCTGTACGGCTTCGGCGGCATGTTCATGCGCCTGCGCCACGTATTTACCGATCCGCTGGAGGACATGTCTTTCGGTTGGCTCGTGCCCGTGTTCTCGCTATATGTCCTGTGGACGTCGCGGCGCGAGCTCAAGAAGTCGGCAGGAAAGCCGTCCGTCCTCGGGTTCCTGGCATGCCTGCCGTGCCTCGCCGTGGCGCTCATAGGCACACGCGGACTGCAGTTGCGGCTGGAGCAGGCGGGCTTTGTCGGCCTTTGCATATCCTTGCCTTGGGCGTTCTACGGATGGCGCGTGGCGAAGCTTTGCATGTTTCCGGCGATCTACCTTCTCTTTACCGTGCCGCTGGCCACGTTCCTTGACGTCGTGACGATTCATCTGCGTCTTCTTGCGAGCGGCACGGCGTTCGCGGTTCTGAAGGGCTTCGGCGTTGAGGTGGCGCAGCATGGCACGGCCATCATCGCGCAGGGCGCCCATGCATTCAACATAGACGTGGCCGAGCCGTGTTCGGGGCTGCGTTCGCTTTTCGCGCTCATGGCGCTAACTGCGGCATACTCGTGGTACACGCAGCCGACATGGCTGCGACGCATCGCGCTCTTTGCCTGCTCGATCCCTCTGGCGGTGCTTGGGAACGTCGTGCGCATCCTCACGATCTGCATGTGCGCGGCATGGGGATCGGCAGACTTCGCCATGGGGTTCTACCACGACTATTCCGGATACGTCATCTTCATCGTCGCCATCTCGCTCATGGTGGCGTGCGGAGAGGTCGTAGGACGATTTGCCGACAGCTGGAACAATTCGCACGGCTTGAGGGGCGTGAAGCTTACGAAGGGAGAAAACGAGGGAAGTGCATTCAGGAATCTCGGCTGCGTCAGGAACCTTGACACCCACACGGACCTCAACGGCAGACAGGTGCAAGGGCCGTTCGCCCAGGGACCAGCAGCAATTGAGGATGCCGGGAACCGCACCTGGCTGGCGTTGGCGACTGCCGTAATCCTCGCGCCCATCTTCGTGTTTCAGGCGATGACGCCCGTGTCGATGATCATGAGCCCGCCGGAGTTTGAGTTGCCTGCGAAGATTCCCGGATGCCAGACAGACGGAATCCTGTTCTGCACGAACGAGCAGTGCGCCCGCTCGGTGCTGGCGTCGCGCATGGGAGATGGGCAGGCTAACTGCCCGGCATGCGGCAGCGAGCTGTCGTCGCACTCGCTCGGGGAGACGAAGGTGCTTCCGGCGGACACCAAGATAATCAAGCGTGTCTATCGCATGTCGGACGTGCAGTTCATCGTGTCCGCAGTTATCGGAGGACAGTCGAAAAGCTCGCTGCACCGTCCGGAACTGTGCATGCCGGCGCAGGGATACGTGATGAGCAATCCGCGCTCGTTCGACGTGGCGGGACGTCCGTTCCATGCCATCCACCTTTCAGGAGCGAACTCCTCGCCGAGCGTGCTGGCGTACACGTTCTTCAACCAGGCAGGCGTGCGGACAGCCTCGCACACGCAGCGTATCCTGATCGACACTTGGGATAGGTCCGTGCACAACCGGGTCGACCGCTGGGTTATGGTGACAGTGAACGCGTCCGTCCCGATGGACAGCGCCGGGTTCGATCTCATGCACGAGGCTGACCGTCTCCAGTTGGAGGAGTTCCTGGCGCGACTGTCGGAGGTGCTGCCATGACTGGATTCTGGCTGAATCTCATGGCGTTCTTCGCCAAGACGTCTCCGTACTGGGGACTGTTGCTCGGGTCGCTTTTCCTTTCGCTCATCCTCACTCCCATTTGCCGTGCTTGCGCGGTGAGGCTCGGGATGGTGGACCTGCCTTCCTCGCGGCGCATCAACACGGTACCGGTGCCGCGAGGTGGGGGACTAGCGATCTTCCTCTCGATGGCGGCGACACTGTACGTGGGAGCCGACGTATTGGGCCTCTTCTCAGTCGTATCGGCCAACGTGCCGTCGCTCTCCACCATCCATCGCATCATGGCGCTTTCTGGAATGCTCTGCCTTCTTGGACTCGCGGACGACAAGTTCTCCCTGCCGCCTCTGGTCAAGCTGGGCGGGCAGGTGGCCGTTGCGCTTGGCGCGTACTTCTGGGCGCACGTCTCGTTTGGCGTCCATTATCCGATGCTTCCGATTTGGCTCGATTGCCCGTTCACGGTGTTCTGGATCGTGGGGGCGATCAACGCATTCAACCTGATCGACGGGCTGGATGGCCTCGCGACGGGGCTGGCCAGCATCGCCGCCATTGGCATGGCTGGCGCACTGTTCTTCAGCGGACGTCCGGAATGCACGCTTGTGCATTTCGCCTTTCTCGGCGCATGCCTCGGATTCCTGCGCTACAACTTCAATCCCGCGTCTGTGTTTCTCGGCGACACCGGCTCGATGTTCATCGGGTTCACGCTTGCGACGATACCGCTCGCTAGCGGCGGATCGGACTCGCTCTTCGTCAGTCTGGGCGTGCCTATCCTGGCGATGGGAGTGCCGATCTTCGACACCGCTCTGGCGATCATGAGGCGCGTGGTAAGGGCGTTGCTGCGGCAGATGTCCGGCGCGGAGACCGGAAACACGCACGTCATGGAGGCTGACACGGACCATCTGCACCATCGCATCCTGCGCCAGCTCGTCACGCAGCGCAAGGCGACGTTGGCGCTTTATTGCCTTGCGGTTTTCTTTGTCCTCATCGGGCTGGGCGGACTCGCGCTCAAGGGGCGAGCGGTAGCGCTCTACATCGTCGGGTTCATGGTCGCCGTCGTCGTCCTGTTCCGAGACATGCGGCGCATTGAGCTATGGGACACGGGACGACTCCTGAACGCCGTCGCCCGCGAGAAGCGGCCGACCGTCTCGCGCCGCCGTCAGATGCTGCGCGTGCCTTTCCGCCTCACCTTGGACATCATCGTGCTGATCGGCGTATGGGTCATGTCGGCGCTGACGCTCTCTAAGCCTTTGACCGAGGCGGCGCTGCGAAGGGGACTGGCAACGTACACGATTCCCGTGTTCCTCTGTCTCGTGTTCTTCAGGGCGTACATGACTGTATGGAGCCGCGCACAGCTTTCAAACTACGTGCGCCTGGTGCTGGCGGTGCTTATCGGCGTGGGAATCGCTGTGGCGACCGTGGAGTTTGCGCAACTGCCACATACCCATCTTTTCATGTTCTCGTGCCTCTACGCTGCGCTCGCGATCCTCGGCCTTATCGTCACCCGCGTCATGAGGGCAGTCGTGCGCGACTTCTTCTACGCTCTCGACAGCGGGCACCTGTCTGACGCGTCCGGCTCCGTGCGTACAGTTGTCTATGGTGCGGGCCTGCGGTACCGCGCTTTCCGCCGCGAGCTCGTGCGCTCGGTCGGGTCGGACACCAACAGGCGCGTGATCGTAGGCCTGCTCGACGACGACCTCCTCCTGCGCGGCCAGTACATCGGCGGCATCAGGATATTCGGCACGCTCGAGCAGGCCCCCGCGATACTCCCGCGACTGAAGGCTGACCTCGTGGTTGTCGCGTGCCAAATGACTCCTGAACGCCGCGAGGAAGTCAGGCGCATCCTCGCCGCCTGCGACGTCCAGGTCGTGGAATGGACGTTCGAGGAGAAGGCGTGGTAGTCACGCCTTCTCCGCAGCGCTGAATCATGAGTGCTCCCTGACGAAGCGCATCATGTCGTCGTAGCACTCGTCCAGCTCGGCCTTCTGCAGGTCGGTCAGCGACAGCTTCTCCAGACGCCACTTGCGGTTGTCGCCGACGGCGGTAGTGCCTTCCTCTCCCTTCTTTGCCTTGAAGTACTGCCGCGAGACGGTCGTCTTGAAGAGGCCGAGCCGCTGGAAGTAGTAGAGGGAGTAGCCGCGCAGTCCGCTGGGCATGTTGCGCTGGTCGACAAGCAGGCGGAGGAGCGCGTAGGACACCGTAAGAGTCCCCTTGGCGTCGCGCGACTCCATCTCGCGCCAGATGTGCGCGAGAAGGGGTGCGTAGGCGCAGCGCTCGGTGACAAGTCCCTCCGAGCCGCAGCGACGGCTCTGGTATAGCCATTGCCAGCCGCCCCACGCGCTGAAGACGGTGTGGATGACTGGCTTCGCCTTGTTCTCCTCGATCATCCTGTCGTTCGCGGCAGCGCCGCCGCTCTCCTCCTTGATGTAGCCGTAGATTGCGGGATGTTTCTTCGCAAGCTCGACGAGAAGCGCAACGGACGGATCGGGACAGGTCTTGTTCACGTGGGTCTGGATGATGACGGGGCGTCTTGCGACGGTGGCGAGCGCCTCGAAGTAGGCGCGCAGGTCCGCCTCCGTCTTGCCGTCGTCCGGAGGGCGCGAGATCATGGCTACGTTCGCGCGCGGATACCTGGCGGCAACCTCCTCTATGGCCTTCGCCTCGCGCAGCATCGTCTCGCGCGTGCCGTTGCAGCCGAACGTCATCATGGCGGACTTGCCCTGCATGGCCTTGGCGCACGCCTCGTAGCCCTTGACCTTCTCCTCGAACGTGAGCAGGTCCACGGCGTCGTTCGACTGGCACCAGATGACGCCAGGGCAGCCGTTGTCGGAGACCCAGGCGACGGCCTTGCCGAGGGACTCGTAGTCGACGGACCCGTCCTCGTTGAACGGAGTGGACATGATCGGGAACGGTCCGCGCATGCGCGGGTCCCCGCCGCCAGGGGCCTTCGCTACGGCGGTGGTGGTGCGCGACTGGCGCGTGGCGGTGCATCCTGCAAGGGCCGCGCCTGCGGCGCCGAGCGCGAGGAACTGTCTTCTGTTCATGCTTATCCTTCTTTTGCGGTGAAATCGACTGCAACATTCTACCATAGTGCCGTTCCGTTGGCAACGAGGCGATCTATGCGCTTGCAGCGATCGCAAGAAGGTTGGTAGGCCTCTTCGCCGGAAATATGGTATAATTACGTCCGCTGAAAGGACAGCATAAGAATGAAATACGACAAAAACCATGCGTTGCTCGAGACGAGCATTCCTGGGCTGCCGCCTCCATCGAGCGGCAAGGTGCGCGATGTCTTCGACCTCGGCGACAAGCTACTTATGGTGGTAACGGACCGCATCAGCGCGTTCGACGTGATCCTCCCAGGTGGCATTCCGGACAAGGGCAAGGTCCTCAACCAGCTATCTCTGTTCTGGATGGAGTTCCTGGGCGTGCCGAACCATCTCGTGACCGCCGACGTGGCCGAATATCCAAGCTTCCTCAGGTCCGTCGCTGAGGACCTGCGCGGACGCTCGATGCTGGTGAAGAAGGTGGACATGGTCCCGTTCGAGTGCATCGTGCGCGGCTACCTCACGGGTTCCGGCTGGAAGGAGTACCAGCGGTCGCAGACCGTTAACGGCCAGCCGCTTCGCATGGGCTACCAGAACGCCTCCAAGCTCGACGAGGTCCTCTTCACGCCGACCACAAAGGCGGCGATCGGCGACCACGACGAGGCGATCACCGTGGAGGAGATGGCGCGCGAGACTGGCGCAGAGCTGGCAAACGCCCTCAAGGACGCGTCAATATCCTGCTACACGAAGGCGGCGGATTACGCAGCCGGTCACGGCATCATCATCGCGGACACCAAGTTCGAGTTCGGCCGCGCCGCGGATGGTTCGCTGATCCTGGCGGACGAGGTGCTAACGCCAGACTCCTCGCGCTTCTGGCCGCAGGAGTCCTACGCGGTGGGCAAGAACCCGCCGTCGCTCGACAAGCAGTTCGTGCGCGACTGGCTGGACGAGATCGGCTTCAACCGCCAGCCCCCAGCCCCAGAGCTGCCGGACGAGGTTGTACGCAAGACGCACGAAATCTACGTCAAGGCATACGAGGAGCTTAGTGGAAAGAAGCTGGTCTAGGGAGGCGAGCGAGGCGCTAGACGCGTATCCGTGGAATTCGCCGGCCGAGAAGGCGAAGGCTCGTGCGGAGGCCGAGCTGGTGTCGTTCGGGGCGGAGGTGGAGTGCGACGACCTGCCGCTTCCCGTGCGCCGCTGGCTGAAGCGTCAGGCGCGTCCCAGGTACGTATGGCGCGGCGAGAGCCTGAAGGTGGCCACCGCGGCGTTCGAGGCGGACCTGCTCTCGCAGGCGCTCGCGGCGAACGGCGGCAGCGTTGCCGCGGCGGCAAGGGCCCTGGGGTCCACTCCGCGCATCGTCGCCTACAAGGCCAGGAAATACGGCTTAAAGAAAACAACAACACACAAAGGAGCAAGCAGAAATGGGAATCTTTGACCAGGTAAAGCAGGCGATGCAGATGCGCAGCCAGGCGAAGCGGCTTCAGGCCGAGATCGAGAAGATCCAGTGCGAATACTCGAACGGCGGCATCACGGTGACGGCACGCGGCGACTTCACGATCGCATCTATCAAGATCGCCCCGGAGACTTGGAGCGAAGTCGCTTCCGGCAAGACCGAGCGTTTCGAGACGATGCTCTTCAACGTCGTTAACGGCGCACTCAAGAGCGTCAAGAAGACGACGCAGGAACAGATGGCAAAACTGATGCAGGACGGCGGCATGAACGGCCTGTTCGGCAAGTAAAAGGTCGTGCTTGCGCCACTGGACACGCTAGTCGGCACGCTTTCACGCCTGCCAGGACTCGGGCGCCGCAGCGCGGGACGGGCTGCGCTCGCTCTCTTGCGCGAACCGGAACGCCTTCTCGACCCGCTTGTCCTCGCCTTGCGCGAGGCGCGTGCGGAGGTCACGTGCTGCTCGCGGTGCGGCGCGTTCACGGTCCGTTCCAAGAACCCGTGCTCGTTCTGCTCTGATGCCACGCGCGACGGATCGTCCGTCTGCGTGGTGGAGGAGCCTGCGGACCTGCTGACGATCGAGTCCTCCGGCGCGTTCCGCGGCCGCTACCACGTGCTGGGCGGCAAGCTCTCGCCCGTTCGCCATCTTGGTCCGGAACGTCTTCGCATCGCCGAGCTCAAGGACCGCGTAGCGCGCGAAGGCTTCACCGAGATACTGCTGGCGCTATCCACGGACATGGAAGGTGACGCCACTGCCGGATACCTTGCGGAGGTGTTGCGCGAATGGCCGTCCGCCGATGCGCCTGTGCGCCTAACGCGACTCGCCTTCGGCCTGCCTGCCGATTCCGGCGTGTCCTATTCCGATCCTCTCACGCTCCGCCGCGCGATCGTGCACCGCTGCTCGGTCACGTGACCCTAGCGGGCGCGGAAGGTGCCGGGCGTGTAGCCGAATGCGGCCTTGACCGCTCGCGAGAAGTGGCTCGCGTTGCAGAAGCCGCATCGCTCGGCAATCGCCGCGACGGGAAGCGCCGTGTTGGAGAGCAGGCTTATGCCCTCGGAGAGGCGTATGCGCCGGATCTCTTCGCGGAATGTGTGCCCCAGATGCCGCAAGGCCTTCATCTCGATAGTTCGGACCGATATGCCGAGCGCGTCGGCCATGGCGGATATCTGCACGGACTCGCCGATGTGCGCACGCACGTAGGCCACGGCGCGCGCGAGGATGGGATCCTCTATCGCGAACGCGTCTGTTGACCTGCGCGTCACGATGCGCGGGTAGGCGATGTCCACGAGCGGCTCCACGGGACGCCCGTGAAGGAGGTTGTCGAGGATGTGCGCGCAGAGGCGGCCCGTGTTCTCGCCGTCGAGGGCGATTGAGGACAGGGGAGGGGTGGTCGTTTCGCAGAGAACCGCGTCGTCGTCCGTGGAGAGGACGGACACGCCCTCCGGCACGCGTATGCCTGCGTCCATGCACGCGGCGAGTATCTGCTGGCCGCGCATGTCCTTTACGGTGTAGAGTGCCGTGGAGTTGGGAAGGGCGGCAAGCCAGGCACCGAGTCGTGGCGCCTCGATGGCGAAGTCGGCCACCTCCTCAGGCGAGGGGTCGGGATAAACTGCGCATGGAAGACCTTCCTTCGCGAGACGCGCCGTGAAGCCTTCGCGCCGGCCGTCAGACCAGTCTGCCGCGCGCACGGCGCCCACGAACGCGAAAGAGCGATACCCGCGCGCGAGGAAGTACTCGGCGGCGAGCCGGCCGAGGTTCTGGTGGTCGCGGCGGACGAACACGCAGCCCTTTGGCGGACGGCGCTTGCCCTGCGGAGGATTTATGAACACCGCCGGCCGCTTGAGCGCGGCCAGGCGGGAGATCAGCTCTGGGTGCGCCGAGAGCGCGATTACGCCGGAGCATTTCCAGTCCGCAATCCGGCGGAGCCCCTGCCCGGCTATGTCGCCGGTGTTCAGGTGGAACATCCACGGGCCGTGGTCGCGGGCGTACGACAGCACACCTTCAAGGATGCGGCGCTGCGTGAAGTTCGCAGTCGGGAGCGTCACGAGTATCTTCGGAATCGATGACATGCGCATAGTGTACCATAATGGCGGCGTGTCACATCGGGCGGCAATGTGATATAATTACGACCGCCATGAAGATGTTGTCGTCCATATGCCTGGCGGCTGGACTCGCCGCGCAGGCCGTGCCGGTCACGAACCTGTCCTGGTCGCTTTCGCGCTTTGCGCGGATCGAGGGCAAGTTCCTTGTTGTCGACGTGCCGCCCGAGAAGGCCCGCGAGGGCGGTCGCGGCGTGGCGTACGTGGACCTGTCCAAGTTCGACGGCAAGTGTATCAAGGCCGAGATCGTGGCGAGAGGCGAGAACATCAGCAAGCCGCGCGACTCGTGGAACGGACTCAAGTTCATGTTCCATTACAAGGATGCAGAGTCCGGAATCGACTACTGGCCGAACACGAGGACCCGCCTCGGCAGCTTCCCGACGCAGACGATCACGGTCTCAGACTCGCGTCACGGAAGGAAGGCGGGCCGCGCAGAGCTGTCGCTCGGCCTGCAGGATTCCAGCGGCAAGGTCGTGTTCGACCTTTCGACTCTGCGGATCGACCAGGAGGAGGATCTCTATCCGGTCACGAACCAGAGCTACCGCGTCTCCTACCCGGACCGCGTGCGCAACCGTCCCGTGCTGCGCGGCGTGATGCTGCCTGGAGGTCGGTGCAAGGAGGACGACTTCCGCACGCTCCGCGAATGGGGCGCGACGCTTGCGCGCTACCAGATGACGCGCAACTTCTCCGCCATCGGCAAGGACCGCGACCTCGCCGAGTACGACCGCTGGCTGGACGGCAAGCTCGACCACCTCGAGCGCGACGTGCTCCCGTGGGCCGCGAAGTACGGCATCAAGATCGTCGTGGACATGCACTGCCCGCCTGGCGGGCGCGATCCCGACAAGGACTGGACGATGTACCACGACGCGAAGTACGCAGACCATTTCGTCGCATGCTGGCGGCGGATCGCGACGCGCTTCAGGTGCAGGCCCGAGATCTACGGCTTCGACCTCATCAACGAGCCGACGCAGACGCGCCGCGCGGTCTGCGACTACTGGACTATCCAGAAGCGCGCCGCCGAGGCCATCCGCGCGATCGACCCGGAGACGACGATAATTATCGAATCGAACGGCTGGGACTCCGCAGACACGTTCAGCTATCTCTCTCCGCTAGCGATGGACAACGTGATCTACCAGGTGCACATGTACCAGCCCGGCGAGTACACGCACCAGGGTGTCCACCGCGCGGACGACAACTATCCGAAGTTCGCTTATCCGAACGCGGAGAAGGGCTGGAACCGCGACTTCATCCGCAAACGGCTCGAGCCCGTGCGCGCGTTCGAGAAGCGCCACAACGCTAAGATCTACGTTGGCGAGTTCAGCGCGATAACCTGGGCCGAGGGCGCGGGACAGTACATCGCGGACTGCATATCGCTGTTCGAGGAATACGGCTGGGACTGGACCTACCACGCGTTCCGCGAGTGGCAGGGATGGAGCGTGGAACACGAGGTGGACGGCAAGCGCGGCAAGTACAAGCCGTCCGCCGACAACCCGCGCCGCAGGGCGCTTCTCGAGGGCTTCGCGCGCTGAAATCACGGAAGGACGTTTCGGAATGGATGGAGCGGACATCAAGGCTGTGGTGGTGCTGAGCGGAGGACAGGATTCCGCTACGTGCCTCGCGCTCGCGGTGCGGAAGCACGGCGCAGGCCACGTGGCGGCGATAACCTTCCGCTACGGCCAGCGCCACGCGCTTGAGACTAAGTTCGCGCGCGGACTCTCGCGCCACTTCGGCATCGCGAGCCACAAGGTGGTGTCTCTCGGCTTCTACCGCCAGCTCACCACCAACGCGCTCATGGATCCCGCGCAGAAGATAGAGCGCCGGAAGGGGAGCACCTGCCCTACCACGGTGGTCGAAGGACGCAACGCCTTCTTCCTGCTGGCGGCGGCGGTTTGGGCGAAGTCGCTCAGGGCCAAGGAGATATACACTGGGGTGTCGGAGGCCGACTACTCCGGCTATCCGGACTGCCGCGCCGCGTTCATCCGCGCACAGCAGCGCATGCTGCGCCTTGCTCTAGAGTGGCCCGTGCGGATAGTCACGCCTTTCATCCGCATGACGAAGGCCGAGGAGTGGGCGCTCGCGGACCGGCTAGGCATATTCGAACTCGTGCGCGAACGCACGCTCACCTGCTACAACGGCATCCCGGGCGCGGGCTGCGGCAAGTGCCCTGCCTGCCGGCTGCGCAACAACGGACTCAAGGAGTACAATGCTCACCGTCACGAAAAGCATCAAGTTTGACGCGGCGCACGTCCTGACGAACCATCAGGGGCTATGCAAGAACCTCCACGGCCACACGTACCGCGTTGAGGTATCGGTCACGCAGCCGCCGGAATCCACGGCGGACATGGTGATCGACTTCAAGGACCTGAAGCAGATATGCGAGGAGACGATCATCTCGCGCTTCGACCACGCCTTCATGTACGACAGCACGTCGGAGGGCGAGAGCGAAATCGCTGCCGTCGTCACGAAGCACGGCATGCGCGCCGTGGCGCTTCCGTTCCGGTCGACGGCCGAGAACCTCGCGCGGCACTTCTACGAGCAGCTTTCCACCAGCGTGCCCGGCCTCAGCGCCGTGCGCGTCTGGGAAACACCTGATTCATGTGCGGAGTACAAGAAATGAGCGTATACCACCTGCGTTCCATATTTTCGTCGTTGCAGGGCGAAGGCCGAAATTCTGGCCGCCCCGCCACGTTCGTGCGTTTCGCCACCTGCAACCTGAACTGCAAATGGTGTGACGCGCACAAGTCCGAACGCCTTGCGCTGACCGTCACGGAAGTGATGAAGGAAGTCGAGAAGCGAAACAACCGCTCGGTCGTCATCACGGGCGGAGAGCCGACTATCCAGCATGGCCTGACCGACCTCGTGCGAGCGCTGAAGGGCTCCGGATACTGGGTGGCCCTGGAGACGAACGGCGTCAACAGGCCGCACCATCCCGAGCTGTTCGACTACATCTCGGTATCGCCGAAGAGCGAATACTCCGCCCGCTACTCTGACGAGCGCATGCTCCACCAGGCTAACGAGGTGCGCATAGTGGCGGTGACGGACGAGATCTCCGCCTTCTGCCGCAACATGCGCGAGCGCATCACGGCGACGGACTACTACATCTCGCCGCTGGAACAGGACGGCAAGATACACTACCGCCGCGCGCTCAACCTGCTGGTGAAGCTGAACAAGCTCACGCCTGGCATCACGCCTCCGTGGTCCCTCTCGATCCAGATGCACAAGGTCCTCGGCATCCGCTGACGGCGGTTGACTGCGCGGCCTAGGATATGCTATCCTTTTCGCAACCACAACCAAGGAGTAAAAAAATGGCATGCTTCACAGTTCCCCTCGCGACGGCCGTAGTGGCCAGCGCCGCGAAGACAGCTCTGCCCGCATCGGCGCAGAAGAACCCATTTGTAGCCAAGCTGGGCTGGCTTGGCAAGATGATGTTCGGTGGCAGCTTCCTGCTGGCCATCGAGCACGTCTACCACGGAGAGATCATATTCACGCCGCCGTTCCTCACCGCGGTGAAGGAAGGTCCCGAGGCTACCTCGGACATGCTGCACGAGATGGCCACGCGCGGCGTCGCCATGGCGGTGCTGCTGGGCGTGGTGTGGGTGGCCATGGTCGGAATCAGCACGTGGCTTGAACGTTCGAAGGCGGCCGTGCCGCAGCAGGAGGCCTAAGCCATGTGCGAGATCATGACCATTGTCGCCGCGCTCGCGTTCACGGCGCTCTACTACTTCGGCAAGAAAAAGGGCAAGCCCAGCAAGGCCATCTTCACGACGATGCTGATGTTCTGGGGCGCGGCGCTCATGTGGAGCGTCGACTGCATCGCCAACAAGCTTGACGGCGAGGAGCTCTTCGACATCAGCCGCGAGGACACGGTCCTCGGCTTCATCATTCTCGGCGCCGGCCTGCTCGTGTTCGGGGCTCTCAGCCTCTTCGGCCGCCGCCAAGTGCAGGTCTGAAGCAAAAGGAATCAGCGATGGGCAACTCAATCGAATCGATGCCTTGGGGCAGCTTCGAGGGGCGCGATGTCCGCCTGTGGCGCCTCGTGAACGCTAACGGCATGGAGCTTGACTTCACCGACTACGGCGGTCGCCTGATCAAGGCGATCGTTCCCGACCGCGACGGCAAGCTCGACAACGTGACGCTCGGCTGGAACACGCTCGACGAGTACGTGGTGGAGCATGGCGGCACCTATTACGGCGCGCTCGTGGGCCGCTACGGCAACCGCATCCGCGACGGCAAGTTCACGCTGGACGGCAAGGAATACGTCCTGGAATGCACGAACGCGCCCGCCGGCATCCCGTGCGCCCTGCACGGCGGTACGCGCGGCTTCGCCCTGCGCTGCTGGGACGTGGTGGAAGAGATCTGCACGGACGACAAGGTCGGCCTCGTGATGGAAATCAAGTCTCCCGACGGCGAAGGCGGCTATCCCGGCAACGTGACGGTGCGCGCCACGCTCACGCTCGACAACAACAACGTGTGGCACATCGGCTGGAAGGCGACCACGGACCAGGCCACGCCCATCTCCCTCACCGACCACGCCTACTGGAACCTCGACGGCGTCGACGCCGGCACCACGGTGATGGGCCACCAGCTCTACGTGAACGCCGACGTGATCACC
>CAMPAF010000036.1 GCA_946631535.1 uncultured Verrucomicrobiota bacterium | reverse complement strand
GCGTGCTGCTGCTCTCCGACCGCAATCCCAAGACGAACGAGCACATGCGTCCGGGTCCGATGAAGGCGGTGAAGGAATATCCGCGCGTGGGCCTTGCGGTTGGCGAGGCGGCGATGCTGAAGATGCGAGAGCTCGTCGAGGCCGGCGCGACGCTCGTGGGTCCACGTCCAAGCGGCCCCACGAGCATGAACGATTCGAGCGCGCGCTACCACGCCGCCGCCGACGCCCTGTGGGGGCCGAGAGGCAGGGGACAGACCCTAGTTGGCAGGGGACAGACCCCTGTAGGCAGGGGTTGGGTGTTGCCGGATCGGGCGGCAGCGCGGGAGTTTCTGGCGGCGAACGGCATCGGCCCAGATTTCGCTGTGAAGGGTCTGTCCCCATCAAATGGCGAGTTCTCGCCAACCATTGACTGGATTCACCGGATGCTGGCCGATGGAACGGATATCTATTTCATTTCAAATCAAAAATGCGAAAAGATCGCCTTCGTCGGCGTCTTTCGCCAGCCAAGAGGACGAATGGTAGAGTTATGGGATGCCGTGACTGGCGAGCGGATGGCTGTGGGGACAGACCCTATGCCTGTGGGGACAGGCCCTAGTGTGCCGATGGAACTGCCGCCATACGGGTCGGTTTTTGTGGTGTTTCGGCCGCAGCAAGCTGCGACCCTCCCGCATGGGGAGCCGCCATCTTGGCGGCGGTCGCGCGGGAGCGCGACCCTCCCAGGTCCGTGGTCGGTGGCGTTTGATCCGGCGTGGGGCGGGCCGGAGAAGCCGGTGACTTTCGACAGCCTCGTGGACTGGACGACGCGCCCCGAGCCCGGCATCCGCCATTACTCCGGCACGGCGACCTACCGCACGACCTTCAACGCGCCGCTCGGCTGTACGAGGGGACAGACCCTGCGGATCGACCTGGGAACGGTGCATGATGTGGCCGAAGTGCTGGTGAACGGTAAACTGGCCGGGACGGCCTGGACGGCGCCGTTCGCCGTGACAGCATCGAACGTGAAGGAGAAGGGCAACGTGCTGGAAGTGCGCGTGACGAACCTCTGGCCGAACCGGCTCATTTACGATGCGGGACTGCCGGAGGGAGAGCGCCTTACGCGCACGAACATCAATCCGTACAAGCCGGGTGATCCACTGCTGTCGTCGGGCCTGCTGGGTCCAGTCCAGATCCGCTGAGGCCTACTTCACCTTTGGACGGGCTGGAGAAGCCAGCGCTTGTTGTACCAGAACCATTGCTCCGGGGTCTTTTGGATGGCGGCGTCCAGAAGCGCCATTACCTCGCGCGTGAGGCGGCATGCCTCTTCCTTCTTGTCGGGCGCGTCAGGGTTCGGGCGAAGCGTGGCAAGGTGGTCGAACGTGTGGAGGCCGTTCTCGCGGCGCATGATCGCGACGACCAGGGGTGCGCCGGTGGCGACGGAGAATAGCGCGCCGCCGTGGGACACGTTCGCCGTTCCGTTGAGGAAGGGGACTTCCACGTCGAGATGCGGTACGCGAAGGTCTGGCAAGATGGCGAAGGCGCGTCCGCTGCGGATGCGTTCGCGTATGTCGTGGAGCGTCGCGGCCTCGCCTCGGGTGAGGACCTCGATGCTGCCGTACTGGCGGGCCATCCAGGCATTGATGTGCGGGTTGCGCTGGCGGGCGGCAATGGCGCAGAGAGGCATGCCGTAGCGGGCCATGGCCCACGCGGCCATATACCAGTTGCCGGAATGCGGCACCATGATGACGGCGCCCTTGCCCTCGGAGAGGATGTCCTTGAGCCGTTCCGCGTATATTGGCATGTCCTTGACGTGCTTGGTGATCCATTCCTTCGTCAAGCGAGAGGCGCGGATCATCTCGACGGCGTTGAGGAGGATGTTGGCGAGGGAGGCGGTGGCGATTGCCAGCGCCTCCTTGCCAGTCTTGTCAGGGAAGACCGACCTGATGCGGTCGAGCGTGCGCTTGCGCTTGAAACCGATGCAACGCACAAGCATCCAGGCTCCGCCGCGCGCGAACGAGCATGCCATGCGGTAGGGAATCGCGTTCACTATCGCGCACACCGTGCGAAGCAGGGCATACTCGAGCCAAGCGACGAACGCCGACTTTTTTTTGCGCTTGTGGCTCATGCCGTCATTGGAAAACCACGAAACACACGAAAATCTGCGTCAATCCGCAATCGCCTTGAGACGAGCGTTCGCGTCCGCTAGAGCCTGGGCGAACGCCGTGCGCTGGGCGGCCTCCATGTCCGTCATCGGCACGTCCGGCTGGTTGAGGTTGACCTGCGGACGCCGCGCGGGCATCTTGGCCGCCGTGAAGCCAAAGAGGATGTGCAGGACGATATCGCCGTTCGGCCCAGAGCCCCTGCCCGTGCCGACTACGGCATAGCCGACCGTCGCCCCGGACGCGTCCTTGGCGACGTATGACGGGAACTTGGAACCTTCGCCGCCGGGAACTTGCTTGAGCGTGTCCGCAGGCTTCGATATGACCTTGCGGACAATGTCGTCAGTGAGCGGCTGGAGCTTGCCTACGGCCTTGCGGTCCGCTTCCGCGCGCGCGGCTGCTTCGGCGGCCGGATCGGCGGCAGCAGCCTTGCCATCGATGCGGTCGACGCGTGCGCAGGCGTCCGCGATAGCCTCGCATACGGCGCGAGAGGTGATGGTGGCGCCGGTGATGGCGTCGATCTCGCCACCGTCCTTCTTCACCTTGAGGGAGGTGCCGTTCTTGTCGCTGAACTGCTTGGAGAACTCCTGATCGCCAAGCTTGGCGCCGAGGCCCGGGGTCTCGTTCGCGGCGAGCGGACGGTAGGTGACGACCTTGCGGTCAGGCGTTAGGCCTACCATGAGGCGAATCTCTCCGCCGTAGCCTTTCTTGCTCAGGCCGGGCGCGGCGTATCCTGCGACCTTGGTCTTGGCGGCATCGGCATAGCCGATTACGACCTCGAGCGACGGGTCGGACGGGTCGGTTTTCTTGTCGAGGGCCGTGACGCTCGACGGCAGCACTGCCTTGGCGGCGGCGGCAGTCTTCTCCGTCGTGAGGTTGGCGATGCGGTCCTTCGTGCACTTGTTCACGAAGGCGAGGACGGCCGCGCACACTGCGGATATGATGGTCAGCGATACAACCAGTTGCAAGATCTTCTTCATTGCTTCCAACCCTTCAACTATTCAGCCTAGAGGCTTTTAACCTTTTAAACTTTGAACCATTGAACCATTTAAGATTTCACTTCCCAAACACCTTCGGCTGGGTCCAGCGGTTGATGAGGGGCGCGATGGCGTTCATGATGAGGATCGAGAACGACACGCCCTCGGGGTACGCGCCTGTGGGCGCCGTGCGGATCAGCATGGTGAGGAGCCCGCACCCGCATCCGAAGATCAGCTTGCCCTTGGCGGTGATTGGCGACGTGACGTAGTCCGTGGCCATGAAGCATGCGCCGAGCACCACGCCGCCCGAAAGAACGTGCACGAGCGGCGGCACGCCGCCCTGGATCATGGCGAATACGAACACGGTGCCGATGAACGAGACGGGGATGTGCCAGGTGATCGTGCGGCGGCAGAGCAGGTACGCTGCGCCGAGCAGCAGGGCAAGGGCGCTAGTCTCGCCGATGCATCCGTTCACGTTGCCGAGGAAGAGGTTCTTGATGATGGCGACCTGCGACCAGTCGAAGCCTTCCGCGCCCTTCTTGACGAGGGCGAGCGGGGTGGCGGTGGTGGCGGCGTCCAGGCCCTGCCATGCGGACGACGACCATGTGGTCATCGGCCCCGTGAAGGAGATGAGCATGAACGCGCGCGCGGCGAGCGCTGGGTTGAAGGGGTTGTAGCCGAGTCCGCCGAACGCCTGCTTGCAGATGCCTATCGCGAACACGCCGCCTGCGGCGGCCATCCAGAGCGGCAGGTCCGGCGGCAGGTTGAGGGCGAGTAGAAGGCCGGTGAGGACGGCCGAAAGGTCGCCGATGGAGTTCTCGCGCTTCATCGCAATGCGGCAGAGCGCCTCGGTGACGAGGCAGGCCGCGATGCAGGTCCCGGCGAGGAGAAGCGCGCGGAGACCGAAGAAGAAGATCGCGCAGCCGAACGCCGGGAGAAGCGCGACGATGACGTCCAGCATGAGGCTGCTCACGGTGCGGGGACCGTGCGCGTGCGGAGAGCTGGAAAGGAGGTATTTCTCACCTGTTTGTTTTGGCAGCATCGTTGAATTCCTGTTTCAAACTTTCAAACATTTAAACATTTAAACATTTAAACTTTTAAACCTTCCTTCGCGGCGGCGGCCTTGGCCTTTGCGGCCGCGGCGGCTGCGCGCAAGGACGCCTTGGCGCGGCGGCAGAACTGCGTGACGTCCCTGTAGGCGGGGCAGCTGAACGAGCAGGCGCCGCACTCGAGGCAGTTCATCACGCCGAAGCTCTCCGCCATGGCGATGTCGTTCGCCTCCACGGCGCGGGAGATGTAGGCGGGGTTGAGCTGCATCGGACAGGCGCGCACGCAGCTGCCGCAGTTGATGCAGGGCTCGGAAGAGTACTGGAACACGCTCGCCGCCGTGAAGAGGAGGAGGCCGGAGGTCGTCTTTGTGGTGGCGATCTGGAGGTTCGGCACGTTGAAGCCCATCATCGGTCCGCCGCTGATCACCTTGCGCACGCCTTCCTTCTCGCCACCCGCAAAGGCGACGAGGTCGGCGTAGCTGGTGCCGATCGGGGCGAGGATGTTGCAGGGACGCACGATGCCGTCGCCGGAGACGGTGGTGACGCGCTCGATGAGCGGCTTGCCTTTCTCGACCGCATCCGCGATGGCGGCGACGGTGCTGATGTTCTCCACCACGCATCCGACGGAAATCGGCAGCGCGCCGGGCGGCACGAGACGCTTCGTGCAGGCGTAGATCTGGTGCTTCTCTGAGCCTTGCGGGTAGAGGGTGGGCAGGACCACGATCTCCACGTTGCCGTCGATGTCGTCGAACGCCTTCTCCATAGCCTCGATGGCGGCGGGCTTGTTCGCCTCGATGGCGATGCGGACCGCAGGTCCGGAGAGGATCTTGCGCATGATCTCCACGCCGAGGCGAATGCGGTCAGCGTGCTCGCGCATGTTGCGGTAGTCGCTCGTGAGGTACGGCTCGCACTCGGCGCCGTTTAGGACTAGGAACTCGCAGTGCTTGTCGGGCGGTGGCGTGAGCTTGACGACCGTGGGGAAGCCCGCGCCGCCCATGCCGCAGAGGCCGGCGTCGTTCACCCGCGCGCGCAGCTCGTCCACGGAGGTGGACTTCCAGTCGAGCGGCGGCATGAACGCCGCCTCGCCGGACTGGTCTTCTGACGTTTCGAGGATCACGGCATCGGTCCAGTTGCCGACGGGACCCATGCGCGGCTCGATGGCCGCGACGGTGCCGGCGGCAGGGGAGTGGACGTTCGCGGAAATGAAACCGTTGCGCTCGCCGATGAGCTGGCCCTTGGCGACGACGTCGCCTTTCTGCACCAGGCACTTCGCCGGCGCGCCGAGGTGCTGGCTCATGGAGATTGCCAGCGTCTTGGGCAGCGGGAGCCTTTCGATCGGCTGCTCGGCCGCCAGGTCCTTGTGGTACTGCGGATGAACTCCGCCCTTGAATCCAAATTGCGCCTTGATGGTCTTCATCTTAACCTTCTAACCCTTCTAAACCTTCAACCTTTTAACCCTCTAACCTTTTAACCTTCCTCAAGCTCCTGTCTCGAAGTGCGCATCCTCGCGTATGCACTTGCGCGGGCACTTCGACACCAGGGCGGCGTCCGTGGGCGGGTTCTGGTAGTTCACGTGGGCGAGGAAACCGTTGAATGTAAAGTGTCCGGCCTCCTTGCCGCCGGAGTTCTTCTCGCAGAGGTGGCAGCCGATGCAGCCCACGCCGCATACCTTCGTCACCTCCGGGCCGCGCACCGGATTGTTGCAGAGCACGTGGATGGTGGCCGAGGCGGGGACGAGCTCGATGATCTTGCGCGGGCAGACGGAGACGCACTTGCCGCAGCCGACGCAGAGGCGCTTGTCGACGACGGCGAGTCCGTCCTCGATGCGGATGGCGCTCTTGGGGCAGACGTTCGCGCACGCGCCGTAGCCAAGGCAGCCGTAGCGGCATCCCTTGTCTCCGCCGGCCGTGGAGGCGGCGGACGCACAGTCGCAGATGCCGTTGTAGTCGCCCACGCGGACAGCCTCGGAGCGCGTGCCGCAGCACTTGACGAGCGCGACGCGCTTCTCGGTGGCCTCTGCGGCGACGCCGAGTATCTTGGCAATCTCCGCGTTTGCGGCGTCGCCGCCTGGAGCGCACGCGCCGGGGGCGGCGGTGCCGGCCACCAGAGCGCGAGCGTAGTCGCCGCAGCCGGCGAATCCGCAGCCGCCGCAGTTGGCGCCCGGAAGGGCGGCGGTGACTAGGCCGATGCGCGGGTCTTCGCGCACGGCGAGATACTTGTCCGCGATCGCGAGCGCGATGGCCGCCACGGCGCCCACGGCGGCGATGACAAGAGTTGCTAGAATAATGGCATTCATGGTGAATTGAAAGGTTGAAAAGTTGAAAGGTTGAAAGGTTGAAAGGCCTCAATTTGCGATTGTTGCCGGGGAACTGGCGGCGCTGACGGGCTGGTCGATCTTGAATGTCTTGAGCGCGTCCTCCTCCTTCACCAGTCCGGAGAAGCCCATGAAGGCGAGGGCCAGGAGACCGGCCGTGACGAGCGCGAGGGCGACGCCGCGGAAGCAGCGCGGCGGATTGGCGAGGGCCAGCTTCTCGCGGATGCCTGAGAAGATGACGAGCGCGAGGCCGAAGCCGATCGCCGCAGCGAACGAATACAGGACGGAACCGAAGAAGTTGAGGTCGCTCTTGGCGTTCATCTCCGCCACGCCGAGGACGGCGCAGTTGGTGGTGATGAGCGGCAGGAAGATGCCGAGGGCGGCGTGGAGGGGGGGCATGAACCGCTTCATCACTATGTCGATGAACTGCACGAGCGATGCGATCACGAGGATGAACGCTAGCGTGTGGATATAGCGGAGGTCGTTGGGCCTCAGGATGAACTGGTCGAGGCACCACGTGACGGCGGAGGCCACCGTCATGACGAAGACGACGGCCCCGGACATGCCGAGCGCCGTCTCCGTCTTCTTGGACACGCCCAGGAACGGGCAGCAACCGAGAAAGCGGTTCAGGACGAAGTTGTTCACCAGGACCGCGCCGACGATTATGACGAGATATCGCATGGGGCTGATTATACCATAATCCAGCCGCCGGGGGGAGTCCCAAGTTCTTTCCCACGTCGGGGGTTCTTTTGGTATAATGAAACCGCTGTGAAGACTACTACCCATATCCTGGCCCGGTTGTCCGCCATGGCACTTCTGGCGATGGCGGCAGTTGGGGCTACTTTGCCGACAGGGAACTGGCACCCGCCGGTGCGGGAAGCCCTGCAGCGGGCCATCGACCGCCGAGCGGGCGACCCCGACGCCTACGCCGTGTTCGACTTCGACAACACGTGCGCGGTCGGCGACTACGCGATGCTGACGGCGTTCGCAGACATGGACGTCGGCCTCGTCTTCGACACTCGGCCTGACGCGGACTCGCCGCTCGGCAAGCTTCTCGCCGCCGTGCGAGCGGGCACGGCGGAAAAGAGGTTCCTCGTGCAGGGGCGCGACGAGCGTATCCCCGGACTGTGCAGGGCTTCCGAATCGATTCTAGTCCCATCTACCATCTATGAAAGGAAAATGCAAAATGACTAACCTGTCTAGGCGTTCGTTCCTGGCCGGCGCGTCCGCGCTGGCGGGTCTGGGCGGTTGCCGTTCCCTTTGGCTGCCGTCCGACGATCCGCGGCTGAAGGTGGGAGTCATCTCCGACATCCACGTCACCACGCCCGCCTCGACGGCGATGTTTGAGCGCGCGCTCCTCTACTTCCGCGACCGCAAGGCGGACGCCGTGCTGATCGCGGGCGACCTGTCCGACTGGGGACTCCTCAGCGGCCTCAGGTGCGTGGCCGACGCATGGAACCGCGTGTTCCCGAACGACAAGGCGCCGGACGGGCGCAAGGTGACGAAGCTCTTCGTCACCGGCAACCACGACTACGAAGGCTGGTGGTACGGCGACATGACCGCAGAGATGCACGCGCTCGGATACTCCGAGGACGAGGCCATGATCAAGCTCGGCATGAAGAAGTGCTGGGAGGAGACGTTCCAGGAGCCGTTCGCGCCTGTCCGCCGCCGCACCGTGAACGGCTACGACTTCGTCAGCGGCGAGTGGTACGGCGGCCGCGACAAGACGCCCGGATTCAACCTGATGCCGGACTGGTTCAAGGAGCACGGCAAGGAGTTGGATCCTTCACGTCCGTTCTTCTACTTCCAGCATCCCCCTGTCCCGAACACCGTCGTGTCATCTTCGAAGGCCGGCGGTCCCTTCCAGCAGATAACGGACACGCTCGCGGCCTATCCGAACGCCGTCGCCTTCACGGGCCACACGCACTGGACCTTCAACGACGAGCGCGCCATCTGGCAGGGCGCGTTCACGGGCGTTTCGATCCCGTCTCTATCCTACACCACCGTTCCCGGCGGCTACGAGAACGGCAGCGACATACGCAACGGCAGGAAGCCGCCGACGCGGGCGATGCCCATCATTCCGGCACGCTTCAACCTGGAGGAGGCGCAGGGGTACTTCATGTCCCTGTACGCGGACCGCATCGTGTTCGACCGCCACGACTTCACGCAGAACGTCGCGGGCGGCGCGCCGTGGGTGGTGCCGCTGCCGATGACGGAGGACAGCAAGCCGTTCACATTCAAGGCGCACGGTGCGCGCACGCCCGTGCCCGAGTTCCCGAAGGGCGCGAAGCTGCGGACGTTCACCACGAACTCCGACGCCCGCAGCGGACACTGGCAGATCGTCTTCGTGCTGGACTTTCCCGCCGCGACTGCGGTCCCCGGCGCACGCGCGTTCGACTACGAGATGCGCGCTGTGCCGAAGGACGGGTCCGAGCCCGTGGTCAAGCGCTTCCTCGCGCCCGCGTTCCACAAGCTCCCCAAGGACGAGCCGGCGAACCTGCGTTTCTGGATGGATTCGATGGACATGCCGCAGGACGTGGAGTACCGCATCGAAGTCTATCCGCGCAACTGCTTCGGCGCGTGCGGCAAGCCGCTCGTGGACGGCGTCCTCCGCCGCGCCAAGCCCGGCAAGGACAAGGTCAGGTCGTGATCTTTACTCATCAGAAAAGAGAAAGACATCTAGGGAGAATGACATGGACTTCAATCGCAGGAATTTTCTGAAGGGCGTTTCGCTGGCCGCGTTCGCTGGCGCTGCCGGCGGACCGGGCGCGGCACGCGGCGAAGGCACCACGCTGGTGTTGCCGGAGATGGCGAAGGGGCGCGTCACGCCAGGCAAGCTGCAGGAGGTGACGCACGAGGCGGATGTGTGCGTGGTGGGCGGCGGCATGGGCGGCCTCCTGACGGCCATCTCGGCCGCGCGGCGCGGCGCGAAGGTCGCGCTCATGCAGGACCGCCCGGTCCTCGGCGGCAACGCGTCGAGCGAGATCCGCATGTGGATCTGCGGGGCCGGGACGCGCGTCCGGAACCTGCAGGAGACGGGCATCATGGAGGAGATCGCGCTCGACAACATGGCGCGAAATCCGTCGCGCAACTGGTCGATCTGGGACTCCATCCTCTACGAGAAGGCGCGCTTCGAGCCGAACATCGACCTTATCCTCAACTGCGCGTGCTGCGAGGCGAAGATGGACGGGGCGCGCATCGCGTCCGTCACCGGCTTCCAGCTCACCACTTACCAGCGCCACACCGTGAAGGCGAAGATCTACGCCGACTGCTCCGGCGACTCGATCCTCGCGCCGCTCACGGGAGCGTCGTACCGCATCGGCCGAGAGGCGAAGAGCGAGTTCGGGGAGGAGTTCGGCATCGAGAAGGCCGACTGCCGCACGATGGGCTCCAGCCTCCTCATCCAGGCGCGCGAGACCGACCACAAGGTCGAGTTCACCCCGCCCGACTGGGCCTACGACTTCCCCGACGACGAGGCGCTCAACCACAAGCCGCACGAGTGCCTCCTCAAGCCCCACACCAACTTCTACTGGATCGAGCTCGGCGGCATGGCCGACACGATCGGCGACGCCGAGAAGCTGCGCGACGAGCTCCTTAAGATCGCGTTCGGCGTGTGGGACCACATGAAGAACCACGGCGAGCACGGCGCGGACAACTGGGAGCTGGACTGGCTCGGCTTCCTGCCCGGCAAGCGCGAGAGCCGCCGCTACGTGGGCGACTACACGCTCACGCAGCAGGACGTGGAGAAGGGCGGCAAGCGCTTCGAGGACACGGTGGCCTACGGCGGCTGGCAGATCGACAACCACCTCCCCGGCGGCTTCTGGATGAAGTCCAAGGGCGGCAAGCACCTCCAGAAGCGCCGCCTCACGGAGCCGTACGCGATCCCGTACCGCTGCCTCTATTCGCGCGACGTCGAGAACCTTATGTTCGCGGGCCGCAACCTTTCGGCCACGCACACCGCCTTCGCCTCCGCGCGCGTGATGGGCACGATCGGCATCATGGGCCAGGCTGTTGGCACGGCCGCCGCGCTCGCCGTCGAGAAGGGCGTGATGCCGCGCGGCGTGTACTCCGACAAGTCGATCCTGAAGGAGCTGCAGAAGCGGCTCATGGACGACGACTGCTTCCTGCCGCACTTCAAGCGCGAGATCTCGCCGCTCGCGAAGGCCGCCACGCTCACGGCGGACTACGGCGACGCGAGCGACCTGCTCAACGGCGTCGACCGCCGCATCTGGGGCAAGGACAACGGCTACTTCGGCAAGACGAACCAGGCGATCACCTACACCTTCGAGAAGCCCACGTTCGTGAACGGGTTCCGCCTCGTGACGGACAGCGACCTCGACCGCGAGAACATTGACGGCCATCCCGACCTCCTCACGATCCCGATGCCGCTCTTCAAGGGGCTAGGCTACAACAACACGTCGTTCACCTTCCCGCGCACCGTGCTGAAGCACTTCCGTGTGGACGTGAAGGGGAAGGACGGCACTTGGACCACGGCGTTCGAGACAAAGGACAACCACCAGCGCCTCGTGCGCGGGAAGATCGGCCGCGAGTGCCTGGGCATTCGCCTCATGCCGCTCTCCACCTGGGGTAGCGAGCTGAAGGAGAACACGTACGGCAGCGCCACGGCGCACATCTTCGCCTTCGAGCCGACGTGATGGGAGGCACGATGGGAAAGGATGTCGACTTCTCGGCGATCAAGCCGGACCTGTACGATGCGGTCGTGGCGGTCGCGGGCCTCGTGAAGGACGCCGGCGGCCGCGCGCTGATGGTGGGTGGCGCGGTGCGCGACCTGCTCATGGGCGCTCCGAGCGTCAAGGACGTCGACATAGAGGTGTTCGGCATCGAGCCGGATCGCCTCCAGCGTATCCTTGGAGAGAGGTTCGCTTTCGATCCGTGCGGCGTCTCGTTCGGCGTGCTGAAGCTTCACAAGTTCGACATCGACGTTTCGCTCCCAAGGCGAGAGTCCAAGCGGGGCATCGGACACAAGGGCTTCCTGATCGACTCCGATCCCAACCTCTCCATCCCAGAGGCGGCAAGCCGGCGCGACTTCACGGTGAACGCGATGTACTACGACCCGCTCGCGGGCGCGTTCGAGGATCCGTACGGCGGCATGGGCGACCTGGAGTCCCGCACGCTGCGCCACGTCTCGCCGAAGTTCGTGGAGGATCCGCTGCGCGTCCTGCGAGGCATGCAGTTCATCGCGCGCTTCGACCTCCATCCCGCGCGGGAGACGATCGACCTGTGCCGGACGGTCACGATGGAGGACCTGCCTCCGGAACGGCTGTTCGAGGAGTGGGCCAAGCTGCTGACGAAAGGCAGCCAGATCGCGCGGGGCTTGGCGTTCCTGCGCGAGACCGGATGGGTGCGCTACTTCCCGGAGCTCCAGCGACTGATCGGTTGCCGGCAGGACCCGAAGTGGCATCCAGAAGGGGACGTGTGGAACCATACCTGCATGTGCCTGGACGCGTTCGCGCGCCGGCGCGTCGGCGACCATGACGAGGACCTGATCGTAGGGCTCGCGGTCCTTTGCCACGACTTCGGCAAGCCGATGACGACAGCGCTAGATCCGAAGTCGGGCCACATCCGGAGCCTTGGCCACGACGAGGCGGGCGTCAAGCCGACGCTGTCGTTCCTGAGGCGGCTCACGAACGAGGAACGCATCCTGCGCGAAGTGCCGCCGCTCGTGCAGTGCCACATGCAGCCGTTCGCGCTCTGGCGCTCGCGTGCCGGAGACGCCGCGATCCGCCGCCTCGCGATGAAGGTGGTGCGCATCGACCGGCTGCTGCGCGTGGCGCGTGCCGACGACGAGGGGCGTCCGCCGGAGAAGGCAGGCGGGACGTCATGCGGTGAAGACCTCAAGTGGCTCGGGGAGGCGGCGGAGCGCCTTCGCATTGCGGCGGAGGCGCCGAAACCCATCCTCATGGGACGCGACCTGATCGCGATGGGCTACAAGCCGTCCGCGCAGTTCGGCAAGTGGCTCGACGCCTGCTTCGAGGCGCAGCTGGACGGCGCGTTCTTCGACCATGACGGCGCGGTCGCCTACTTCAAGGAGAAGTTTGTCGGATGACCAAGATAGACGACAGCAAGCTGCAGATGCTCGGCAAGGTTCGCCGCATCGTCACGCATGGCGGGCTGCCGCACATGGACGACATCATGGCATGCGCGATCGCCTACGCGTCGGGCGTGGCGCACGACGCCGTGATCGAGCGGCGCAACCCGAAGCCGGGCGAGCTGGAATCCATGACCGTCCTCGTGCTGGACGTGGGCGGCGTGCACGATCCGGCGCATCTGGACTTCGACCATCACCAGCGTTCGCGCGAGGAGGAGCCGAAGTGCGCGTTCAAGCTGTTCTCCGAATGGCTGGGCGTGGACGAGGAGTTCTCGATGCTCTTCCCATGGTACGCCACCTGGAACCTGCTGGACGTGGCCGGACCGAACGCCACCGCAGCCGCGCTGGGGACTACGTGGGACAGGCTGGAGGGGCTGGTTGCAAATCCGCTCGCGGATTTCGTGATTCGCCGTTTCGCAGACGATCCCGGCTTCCGCCAGAAGATCGTCCTCACGCTCTCGAACGCCATCGGCCTCACGCGGAGGCTGTGGAAGTCGATAAACGAAAAGGTCGTCGCGCTGGAAGTCTGCGGGCTGCCGGCGGGCGACTTCACCGCGTGCGCGACGGAGGAGATCTCGCGCTGCTCGGACATTTGGATCAGGCTGAACAGGCCGGCGCTCATCATCAGCAAGGACAGCCGGGGCGAGGGACTGACCATGCTGCGGTGCAACGACGACCCGCGGCTGGACTTCTCGCGATGTGCCGGCAAGCCGTACGCGGCGTTCTGCCATCCCGGAGGTTTCCTGGTGAAGACAAGGAGCCGCGGGGACGATCCAAATGTCGTCGTGCGCGACGCGCTTGTCGAGAGGTGAGGCGAATTCAGGAGGTACGCTATGGAGAAGCTTTCGGACGAACTGATTGCGCGACTCGTTTCCAGCGCATTGGCTGCAAGGGGAAAAGCATACGCGCCATACTCGCGCTTTGCTGTTGGCGCGGCCGTGCTGGCCGCTTCTGGCGAGATATACTGCGGCGCGAACGTTGAGAACGCATCCTATCCCGCAGGCATCTGCGCGGAGAGGAACGCGATCTTCCATGCGGTCGCCATGGGCGAGCGCAGGCTCTCCGCGATCGCCCTGTGCGGCGGAAAGGAGGGGGAGGGACTCGGTGCCTGCTTCCCATGCGGCATCTGCAGGCAGGTGATGCGCGAGTTCTGCGACCCCGGGCAATTCCTCGTCGTTGTCGCCACATCGCCGGCCGACTGGACGGTCCACACCCTCGCCAGGCTTCTGCCGGACAGCTTCGGCCCCGAGTCGCTCGGCTAATCCGTTGTGCTATAATCTTTCACGCCGCTTGCGATGTGCGCATCGGCATCTTACAAGGAAAATGACCATGAAGACTATCAGAATCAGCATGTATTGCGTTGCCGTTGCTGCCATGTGCGGCGTTATGGCGTATGGCGCGGCGACGGTTCCCGCCGAATCGATGTCCACGGCGAAGATGGATTCGCGGACGAAGGACAAGAGTCGCGATCCCGGCATATTCGGCGACTACTGGTGGGCCAACCGTTTCCTGAGCCGCCACAAGCTCGTGGAGCAGCAGCGCGGCAAGACGGTGGACCTCGTGCTTCTGGGCGACTCGATCATGCACTTCTGGGAGTGGAAGCACCCCGCGAGCTGGAAGAAGCTCACGCAGG
>CAMPAF010000035.1 GCA_946631535.1 uncultured Verrucomicrobiota bacterium | reverse complement strand
GCCGCCGGAAGCGAACGCGCCGCCACCATCGGAAGCGGGCAACCGTTCGACCGTGGCGAACATCGAACGCGGGCAACCGTTCGACCGTGCGGCCAATGTCAGCGGGCAAGGATTCCGGCGACCGTGCGCCGCCGGAAGCGTCCGGCCTGTCAGCGGTTCGCCGCCGTGGAAAATTCAAGGCGATTCAAGGATATTCAAGGCTCATAAAGCCCTATCAAACTTTGCGCCGCGCTTTTCTTTTCGACCGTCCGCCCGTGGCGGCAAGCCGTCCGCCGTTCGCCCGTTGCGTTTATTGCGGCAACGGAAACGCCGCGCCGCCCGTCTCGCTTTATCCTGTATGCAAGCCCGCAATTTCCGCGACAAGTCCCGTTTAATCCCGCGTAATTCCCGCCTTTTCCCGCCTTTTCTCGGCTATTCTCACCTTCCGGCGGGAAGGGATTTTTACGCCGTCCGCCGCTTTCCCGTCCGCGCCCGTGTTTGCCCGTGCCGCGCCCCGTGGTATATTTCGCCGCGCACAAATACCACCAATAACCAACGCCGCCCGCCGCGCCCTTTTGTTTACGGGCTTTTGTGTTTTATAGCATAAAATCGGTAGTCTCACGACAGGTTCTGCGCGTCGACGTCAAAGGCTAGGCGGACGTCCTTCGGGACAGGCCTGGCGGATTCGATCCACCTGACGGCGGACACGATGTCCCTCGCCGACGGTGCCCGCACCACGATCTGGTAGCGGAACCATCCTTCTGCCTTGGCAAGCGGCGCCTCCGCCGCCTCCGACACCCTGAACACGCCACTATCGACCTTATCTGCCCTATCGACCTTAAATGCCTTAAATACCTTAAGGTTAAACTTCTCTGCCCAGTCCGCGAGCGACCTGGCGTAAAGCTCCGCCCATGAACGGGCCAACTCCTCTTCCTTCGCGCGGAGCACGAGAGTCGCCATCCGGCAGAACGGCGGCAGGTATGCGGCCTTCCGGTCGCGCAGCTCCGCCTCCGCAAAGGCCGCGAATCCCTTGTCCGACGCCGCGGCCGCGATCGCCGGCGCTTCCGGCGAGAATGTCTGGATATAGACCTCCCCCGGCTTCTCGGCGCGCCCGGCACGCCCGCTCACCTGGGCGAGCAGCTGATATGTGCGCTCGCTCGCCCGCGGGTCCGGCCTGTGCAGCGACACGTCGGCGTTCAGCACGCCGACGAGCGTCACGTTGGGGAAGTCGAGCCCCTTCGCGATCATCTGCGTGCCCAGAAGTACGTCCGCCTTCCCGGCGCGGAATGCGGAGAGGATGTCGTCGTGCGACATCTTGCGCGACGTCGAATCTGCGTCCATGCGCAGGACATGCGCGTGAGGGAAGCAGCGCAGCAGCGCAGCCTCTGCGCGCTGCGTGCCTATGCCGGTGTAGCTGAAGTCCGTGCCGTGGCATTCGGGGCAGCTCGTCGGCACATGCATCCAGCCGCCGCACACGTGGCAGCGAAGGCAGTTGTCGGCGCGGTGGTAGGTGTACGGCACGGAGCAGTCGGGGCACTCCGCCACCCAGCTGCATGCGGGACACTCCAGCACGCGCGAATAGCCGCGCCTGTTGAGGAAGAGGATAGTCTGCTCGCCGTTCGCGAGGCGAGAATGGATCGCATCAAGAAGCTGCATCGAGAAGATCGGCAGGTGGCCGATGCGCGCCATCTCGTCCTCCATGTTCACGAGATGGACCGCAGGCAGCGCGCGCCCGGCCACGCGCGACGGCACCGATGCAAGAACGTACTTGCCTGTCTGAGCGTTGCGCCACGACTCGAGCGAAGGCGTGGCGCTCCCCAGCACCACGCGCGCCCTTTCCAGGCGCGCACGCACCACGGCGACATCGCGCGCATGGTAGCGCGGCGTCTCCTCCTGCTTGTATGACGGGTCGTGCTCCTCGTCCACGACGATAAGCCCAAGGTTCCTGACGGGCGCGAACACGGCGCTGCGCGGCCCCACCACGACGCGCGCGGCGCCGGTGCGGATGCGATGCCACTCGTCGTAGCGTTCGCCATCGGACAGCGCCGAGTGCAGCACGGCCACGCGTTCGCCGAAACGCCCTGCGAACCGGCGCACGGTCTGCGGCGTGAGGGATATCTCCGGCACAAGCACGATGGCGCCCTTCCCTTCGTCTAGCATCTGCGCGATGGCCTGCAGGTATATCTCCGTCTTGCCGCTGCCAGTGACTCCATGCAGCAGAACGGGGGCATTATCGCCGCTGGCGTCAAGGATGGAGGCTAGCGCAGAAGACTGCAGGTCGTTCAGCGGCAACGGCTTCGTCGGGAGGACGTTGCGGCCGGCGAGCGGGTCGCGCCGCGCCATTCGCGGCCCGATGGATAGCGCGCCCTTCGCCGCGAGTCCGCGCAAGGTCGCGGGCGTAGTCTTGAACTCGCGCACCAGCTGCTGCATCCATCCGCCGCCCACGCGCGCGATTTCGGAAACGAGTTGACGCTGCCTCTGCGTCAGTTGCTCCGTCCCTTGCGCCACCTCCACGTACAGCAGTTCCTTGGCGCGAGCGCCTGGCTTCAGCACCGCGGCCGGGAGCGCGGCGCGGAGAGTCGTCTCGATCGGCGAGGCCGTGTAGTCGGCAATCCACCGCACCAGCTTCAGGAGAGCCGGCGAGAAGAACGGCGACTCGTCCTCTATCGCGAGGATCGGCTTCGTCTTGAACTCTGGCGCCTCGTCCGTCGTAGCGAGCGCGAAGCCACGCGCGACGCGTCCCCCGAATGGAACGCGGAGAAGCTGCCCCACGAGCAGCTTCTCCGCGAGTCCGACCGGCACCGAATAGGTGAAGAGCCGGTCGAGTGCCAGGTCGATGGCTACCGAAACGTACAACAACTAGAGATCCATGAACTTCATCTGGTTCTTCAGGTTCGAGTTGTCAAAGCCCTGGCGGTTGAAGATGACGTTGAGCTTCGAATACTTGGCCTGAATCACCTGCGAGGCGCCGCCCTTGCGGACCAGCACCCAAGCCTTGTTGCCGAACGGCTGAGGATAGGTGCCCTTGCCGACCTCGATCGGCGTCGTGGCCTGGCCGTCGTACGTCGTGAGGCTTCCGCTCAGCGTCGTGTAGTCGACGTTGCGGGAAACGAGGACGGGAATCACGTCCTCCACCTCGTCCTGGACGTTTTGCGCGATGACCCACGCAATGTTAGCCGCCTTGAGGTCTTTTCCGGACAGGCCAGGTACGCCGGCACCGGACAATACACCAATGTCAGCTTTCACGTAAGGCTGCCACTCGTTGCTTCCGTAGTGCTCCATGTCGAACAGATACTTGAAGAAGTCGGTGGTTGTCGTGGCACCGATCAGCTTCTTGTCGTCATCGTCCAGTCCTTCGGTGTCGGTCTGGGGCCACACCTTCGCGAGGCCGGCGCCTTCGCGCTCCGTGTTCGTCTGGGTGATGCCCACAAAGAGATTGCGTCCTCGCATGGCCATAGCGGATGTGTTCGCGTTCAGCATCGCCGACGAGATGGCCGGGAAGAGCGCGCCCATGAGAATACCGAGAATGCCGATGACCACCAGCAGCTCGACGAGTGTGAAACCATTTGCTTTCTTTTTCATTTTGATGTCTCCTTGTGGAACGTTTGACGCAACTATTATCTCACATCCGCGCCCGACGCGCAAGTGGCTTTTCAAAAAACTGCAATAAATGATATACTGCCCCCATGACACCAGTTCCAAAGACATCCGTTTCCCTGCTGAAGGACATCTCCGACGGCACCGCGTCGGTGCGTTGGACCGAGTTCTACAGGCGGTACGAGCCCGCCATGCGCGGCTTCCTGCACGAGCGGTTCCCTTCCGTGGAGGCGGACGACGTAATCCAAGAGACGCTGCTGGCTCTCATGAAGGCCATGCCGGAATACCACTACACGCCAGACAGCAAGGGACACTTCCACAACTACCTCATGGGGATCGTGAAGCACAAGGCCCTCGACGCCATCCGGCGCAACGCGTCGTTTTCCAGCCTTCGGTCGGACATCGCGCAGGAGGAAGGCCTGCGCACCGTCGTCACCGAGGAGGACGACTCCTGGAAGATGGCCGCCATGGAGGCCGCGATGGAACAGTTGATGTCTGACGGCTCCATCGCTGCCAGCACGCGCGAAGTATTCCGCCACGTGGCGCTGATGAGCGAGCCGCCGGACGACGTGGCTCGGCAGTTCGGCATCACCCGCAACAACGTCGACCAGATCAAGAGCAGGATGATAGGCAAGCTCTCCGCGCTCGTCTCGTCAATGACCGCCTAGCGGTAGCGAAGCAGCATCTGTGCGCGCTTGTTGTCCTGGCGTGCCGCTCGGTATAGCCACATCTCGCCACGCTCCTCGTCAGCCTCGACGCCAAGTCCCTCAAGGTAGCATTCGCCTACGAGCGTCTGCGCCGGAGCATGCCCGCGCAACGCCGCCTTCATCGCGAAATCGAAACCTTTCGCGAGGTCCTTCTCCACGCCAAAGCCGTTCAGGCAGCAGAACGCGAGATCGGTCATCGCGCCAAGGTTCCCCTGCTCTGCAGCCTTGCCGTACAAGTCCGCCGCCTCCTCGAGATTCTTCTCGCATCCCCATCCCCGGAAAAGGCACAGCCCGAGCGACGCCTGCGCGTCAGCATGGCCGGCATCAGCCGCCAGGCGATACCACGATACGGCCACCTCGCGGTTCGTCTCCGTGCCGCGTCCGTAGAAGTACGCCTCCGCCACCGCAGTCTGCGCAATTGCGTCGCCGGCCTCCGCCAACGGCATCATCCGAGCTAGGTAGTCGTCGTCTCTCTCATCTGGTAGCTTCCCATATTCGACTTCTTCGGTCTCGGGTTTCGTCGGCTGCTCGTCCGCCTTGCCCGGCGTTCCGCGATTCTCACCCGCGCCATGCTGCGGGTCCGTCCCATCCGGCACGGTCTGAGGGCTGCGTGAGACCGCGAACGCCACGCCGACGGCTGCGAGCAGCACGCACGCCACGCACATTATCAGCGGATGGTGCCGATGGCTGATCGCCGCCGCGAAATCGTTAGCGGTCGCATACCTGTCTCCTGGCTGCGCACGCGTCGCACGCCGTATGATCGACTTGACTTGGTACGGCGGCATGCCCTCGTAGAAGAAGCTCAAAAGCTTACCGAGCGCGAAGATGTCGCTCTGGACCGACCACTCGCCCTTCAGCAGCTGCTCCGGCGCAGCGAAGTCCAGCGTACCCACGCCCACGGGCTTTCCGTCAACGACCGAAATCCCCTTCGCATGCCGTCCTATCGGATCAGGTCCGTTGCCGCGCCGCTTTATGAGCCCCAGGTCGATCAGAACCGGGTCGCCGTTCATCCGTCTCAGGATGTTGCCTGGCTTGAGGTCGCGATGCACGTACCCGGCGTCGTGCAGCATGTGCACCGCCTTGGCGACCTTGCTCATGAAACGAGGGACCTCCGCGCGCGGCATCGGGTCTGGCAACGGCTGCAGATACTCCATCACGTAGTACGGCGATCCGTTGACGGTTCCCGAGCCGAGAAACTGCGGCAGCGCCGGCAAGGACAGGTAGCGTATAGCGTCCTCCTCCGCGAGGAAGCGCTCCTTCAGGCCGCGCGAGGCGTCAACAAGCAACTTGAGCGCGCCCTCGTGCCCGAATCGGACGTTCTGTACGCGATAGACCTCGGCGGAAAGCCCCGCCCCAAGGAAGACCCCCACGCGCCATTCCCCAACGACGGCGCCACGCGCCAGCCGTCCGCGCACGCCATGCTCGGGCGTGCGCGAGGCCAGCCATCTCTCAACCGCCGCGTCCCCCATGTTCGAGTTCCTTGACGAGGGCGGGCAGTATCTCGAAGAGGTCGCCTACGATCCCGAGATCGGCCACGCCGAAGATCGGCGCGTTCGGGTCGGAGTTGACGGCGATTATGGTGTCGGCGCCGCGGATGCCTTCCAGATGCTGGATGGCGCCCGAGATGCCGAAGCAAAGGTAGAGCTTCGGCGCGACGGTCTTGCCCGTCTGCCCAACCTGGCGCGCGACCGGCGCCCAACCGGCGTCCACGCATGCGCGCGAACAGGACACCTCGCCGCCAAGCAGCTCGGCCAGGCGGAAGAGCAGCTTAAAGTTGTCGGCGCTCTTGAGCCCTCGCCCGCCCGAGACGAGGATGTCGTGCGCCGCGATGTCGATCGCGTCCGGATCGCGCGCCGTCTTCACGAGCCTCGTCTGCGGCGCGATGAGCTTCAGCGCCTCCAGCAGCACCTGACCCTTCCGCGTCGGATCCGGCGGAGCCTTCTTGAAGACCTTCGGGCGCACCGTGGCCATCTGCGGACGGTGGTTCGGGGTCATGATGGTGGCCATGATGTTGCCGCCGAACGCGGGACGCGTCTGGTGCAGCAGCATCTGCATGGCGCCCGTGTCCTTGTTCTTCGTCTCCTCCACCTTGAGCATCGTACAGTCGGCCGTGAGGCCAGTGCGTACCTTCACCGCCACGCGCGCGAAGAAGGCGCGCCCCACCGCGGTGGCACCCGCGAGGATCACCTCTGGCTTATGCTTCTCGACAAGCTGCGCCACGGCGTCCACGTACACGTTCGCCTCGTAGTCGGCGAGCGCAGGATCGTCCACCTTGTACACGACGTCCGCGCCAGCCGCGATTAGGCTCTGCTCCAGCTCCGGCTTGAGACCGTGCCCGAGGAGGATGGCGGCCACCTGCGCGTCGCCGCCGCGCTGCGCCTTCAGCTCCAGCGCCTTCGCGAGCAGCTCGAACGCCACCTCGGCGATGACACCGCCCGTCTGCTCGGCGAACACCCAGATGTTCCTGTAGGAATCAAGGTCCGCCGTTCCGTAGATCTCCTGCTTCACCTCGCTGATCGCCTTGAACGGGCACGCAGGTATGCAGGCGAAGCACGCCTTGCATGCGGCGGGATCTACCTCTGCAAGCTTCCCGGCCTTGTTCGCGCCGGGCGCGTCAACCATCTTGAGCGCTCCGAAGCCGCAGCCCTTCACGCACTTCGTGCAGCCCTTGCACTTCGCGGGATCGATGAAAATAGGTGCGTCGGCCATGTCACTTCACCAAGCCTTTCTCCGCGAGGAACTTCGCGATCGCCTTCGCGCCCGCGGCCGCGTCGCCGCGCGCGTCTACCTTCTCTCCCCCGCCCTTCACCGGCGGAGGGAAGATCGTCACCACCTTCGTCGGCGAGCCTTTCAGCCCTATGCGGATAGGGTCTGCGGCAATGGACTTCTCGTCCAGCACCGTGATCTCGGACTTCGCCGCGCGCATCGCCCCCGCGAGCGGCGCGAAGCGCGGCACCGACGCCTCCTTCAGCACGGTCATCACGGCCGGGAACTTCCCCTCGATCATGTGCTCGCCGTCATCCATGATGGTGGTGACGGCAAACGACGGGGAAACCCCGGTTTCCCCGCTCCCCTTCGATAAGGATATTGACTTCACGTACGTCACCAGCGGCACCCCGAGGAACTCGCTCACGCCGGGACCCACCTGGGCAGTGTCGCCGTCAATCGCCTGCTTTCCGAAGAGCACGAGGTCCGGCGTCTCGCCGCCGCAGGCCTTCTTTATCGCCATCGCTAGCGTGTATGACGTGGCCAGGGTATCTGCGCCGCCGAAGGCGCGGGACGACACGAGGAACGCGTCGTCCGCGCCGCGGGCGAGCGCCTCGCGCAGCACCGCCATCGCCTGGGGCGGACCCATCGACACCACCGTCACGTGCGCCCCCGCCTGGTCCTTCAGGCGGAGGGCCTCCTCCAGGGCGTACTCGTCGAACGGGTTGACGATGGACTCCACGCCCTCACGCATGAGCGTGTTGGTCTTCGGGTTTATCCGGACGTTCGTGGTGTCCGGCACTTGCTTTACGCAGACGACGATGCGCATTGCCTACTTCTCCACGCCGAAACGGTATTCGGTGTGCGACTTGAACGTATCCCCCGGCTTCAGCACGGTGGACGGGAAATCGGGATGGTTCGGCGAGTCGGGCGCATGCTGCGTCTCGAGTGCCACGCCAGCGAACTGGCAGAGGTGCCTGCCCGCCGCCTTCGCGGGAACGGCATCGGTCATGTTCTGGGCGCCGTACATCTGCATGCATGGCTCTGTGGTCCAGATCTCCATCGTGCGGCCCGAAGCCGGATCGCGCATCTTGACGGCCTGCTTGAGCTTGCCGGCCTCGCCGCGCAGCACGAAGTTGTGGTCATACCAGTTGTCCATGGCCGCAAACGCCTTCTCCGCCTTCATGAGATCCATCTTGGCGCCGATCGGGCGAAGCTCGGTGAAATCCATGCCCGTGCCCTTGACGGGCGCGTTCTTCGTGGGGATCAGGCCGGAGTCCGTCTGCGTGTACTCGTCGGCAAAGATCTGGAGCTCCTGATTCAGCACGTTGCCGCTCGACTCGCCCGCGAGGTTCCAGTAGGAGTGGTGCGTCGGGTTGATGACCGTGGTCTTGTCTGTCGTGGCCTCGTAGTCGATCGTCCACACGTTGTTCGGCAGCACCTTGTACGTGACCTTGCAAGTCACGGTGCCGGGGAATCCCATCTCGCCGTCCTTGGAGACGTAGGTGAGCTCGAGGCCCTGGATCGGCCCCATGCGCAGGGGACGAGCCTTCCACACCTTCTTGTCCCAGCCCTCGGGACCGCCATGGAGGTTGCAGTGGCGCTGCGTGGTCTCGGTCTTCTTGTCCTCGTTGATCGGCAGCTGGTATTCCTGTCCGTCAAGCTTGAACTTGCCGTCCTTGATGCGGTTGCCGTAGCGCCCGATGAGCGTTCCCATGGAGAAACCGAGCGTCTCGTACTCGCCAGGCGTGTTCCAGCCGAGCGTCACATCGGCGAGGTTGCCGTACTTGTCCGGCGCGTAGCAGCGCACGAGGCGGCCGCCGTAGTCCGTGATGTCGAGGATGATTCCGCCAAGGCCCCTGAGGCGGTAGATCGTCGCCTCCTTGCCGTCCGCAAGCTTGCCGAAGGGTTTCGCCTCGATGCCACCGCGCATCCCGCGCATCATTTGCGAACGGCGCTCCATGCGCAACCGCTGAATCCTCTCCGCTCTCTGGGCGTCAACTTTGGGCATGTCTGCCTTCTGGGCCGGTGCCGACGCATCCTGCGCCAGGCAGGCGATTCCGCACGCTGCAGCCAACACTGTTGTCATGATTCTTTTCATCGGTCTTTCCTTTCTGTTTGTCCATTGCTTGTCAAATGCTGTCGGTCATCCTTTGCCTTCTGTCATTCGTCCTCTGCCCTTTATCCTCGTCCCCAGGCAGGACATAGGACGAAGGACGGACGACTGAGGAAAAGGAACTGGATATCGGCTTTCATCTTTCACCCCTTGAAGATCACGAACTTGCGGATGAAGAAGTTGACGAAGAACGAAACGATCACCTCGACAACTACCGCCAGCGTCGTCATCATACCGAACTGGTCTATCAGGAACTTCATGACGCCGAGCGCTATGACGGTCGCTAGCGTAGATGCGCCAAAGAACATCCCAAGCTCCACATACCAGCGGAACTTCCCCGGCTTGAACACGAACCAGCGGTTCATCAGCCAACAAAAGATGTTCGCCGCGATGAATCCGATTGCCGTGGCAGCCGCCGCGAGCATCCCGCGCGAGGCGTACCACGCCTCATCGCCCGTGAACGCGACCGACGGCAGTCCCAGCAGCTTCACCGCCCAGTCGTCCGCAGTAAGGCACTTGAGGCATGTCGTCGCCAGGATATAGAAGATTCCCGTCTGCACGCATGTGGCCATCACGCCCACAATGCCGTACTTTATGAACTGGGCTAGCGGCCCAGCCTCGTTAGAGAGAATATGTCGGTCCAGTTTCACGAGCGGCAAGTATATCATATTTTACCCCTTGCGCAAATACGTGAGAGCGCGTATCATTTCCGCATGGACACCATTAGGCATAACGGCGCACCGCGCCGGCGGATCGGACTTGCCGTCTCGGGCGGGGCCGATTCCGTGGCCCTGCTCGCGCTGATGGCAGGTCTGCAGGCCTCGCACGGCTTCGACGCCGTTGTCCTGCACGTGGACCACGGCCTGCGCCCAGACTCTGCCGACGATGCCCGCTTCGTCGAGTCCCTCGCCGCAAGCCACGGCCTGCCATTCCACGCCTTGAGCACGCGCGTGCGGCGGCGGCGCGGCGAGTCCTTGGAGATGGCGGCCAGGCGCGTACGCCTCGCCTTCTTCGCCCGCATGACAACGATCCTCGGCCTCGACGCCATCGCAACCGGCCACCATGCCGACGACGTAGCCGAGACGTTCCTCCTGCGCCTCGCGCGAGGATCCGGTCCCGAAGGCCTCGCCGGCCTCAAGTCCGTCTCGCACGTTGACGGTGTCACCTTCATCCGCCCACTTCTAAACGTGCGCGACGCCGATCTCCGCCGCTTCCTCTCAGAGCGCGGCATCGCCTGGCGCGAGGATTCCACGAACGCAGACACCTCAATCCCCCGCAACAACGTGCGCCACGTTATCCTGCCATTCCTCCGCGAACGCCTTGATCCGCGCATCACCGAACACATCTGCAAGTCCGCCGCCATCCTCCGCGGCGACCTGCATCGGGAACGCGAGGGCCGGGACTGCGAGGGGGGCCGGGACCACCGAGACCACCGGGACCGCCGGGAAAAACCGGAGTGGAGACTGGCAATTGGCGAGGCCATTGGCTTTGTGCGCAGGCCGGAGGCAATCGGACAGCTTCCGGCGGTCTGCGAGCTGGATCGCAAGGCCCTCGCGGGCCGCACGCTCGAGCTGCGCACCTGGAGACCTGGAGACCGCATCGCCCCCGTGGGCCTCGCAGGACACAGCCGCAAGCTTCAAGACGTCTTCGTCACCGCAAAGGTGCCGCCCGCAGTCCGCGCCTCGCTCCCCATCCTCGCGGACGCCGTCACCGGCGAAGTCCTCTGGATCCCCGGCTACCGCGTGGCCGCCTCGGCCGCCGTAGCCTCCTCCATCGCCCCCTCCTGGCGCTTCACCCTTGCCACAAGCTGACACGCGTGCTGCAACGCGGGAGGGTCGCAGCTTGCTGCGACCGTATGGAGCGCCGCCATCTTGGCGGCGCTAGCGCCAGGTGCCGTCATCATTGATGGCGAGAATGCCCATCGCCGAGCGCAGCGAAAGCTCGCTCGTGCGCCACTCGACAACTGCCGAGCAGAGAGCGTTCTGCGCCGTAAGGAGCGCGCTCTCGGCCTCCAAGATGTCACGCATCGAGCTGCGGCCCGACTGCATGAAGAGGTCGTTCGACTCCACGCGCTTCTGCGCCACCTTGAACGCCTCCACCTTGTTCTCGTAGAGCGCTCGGGCTGCGACAAGATCGCGGTACCCCGCCATCACCTCGTTCTTGATCGAGTCCTCTTCCTCCTGCAGCGCGCGGCGGCTCTGCTCGAGCAGAATCAGCGCCTTGCGATAGGCGTTGCGCTCCTTGCGCCTGTCCCAAGGCGCAGTGAAGCGCAGCTTCGCGGTGCTGGCAACCACGTCGTCCACGCTGTCCTTGTGCTGCCTTCGCTTGGCGTCGTACGACACGCCGCCCTCCACCGTGAGGTCCGCGCGCAGCGCGTCGGCCGATACCATCACCGCGCGCTCGGCATCTACCAGGTCGCCACGCGTCACCGCAAGGTCGCGCCTTTCCGTGAGCGCGATGTTCATCGCCTCCTCCTCCAGTGGATAGTCGGTGAGCGCGTCCGGCTGCGTACGCGCCTTCACCTCCATTGCCGCCTGGAGCTTGGACAGCTCCTCGTCCCGCAACGCTATCGGCGCCTCTGGCGGCAGTCCGAGCGATATCTTGAAGTTGTCGAGCGCGTTCTCGTAGCTCTTCTTGGTCGTGATGATGGACTGCCGCGCCGTAAGCAGATCGGTACGCGCCTGGTCCACCTGTATGCGGTCCATGCGTCCCGCCTTGAACATCATCTCCGCGCGCTTCCAGTTCTGCTCCAGGCGGGTGGCGTTCCCTTCCGAGTTGCGCCTGTTCTGCGCGTAGGAGAGCACGCTGTAGTACGACTTCGCGATGGAGAGCGCGTACGTCTGCCTGTAGCGCTCGAACGTAAGTATGGCATAGTCCAGGTTGCGCTCCGCCTGCGTGAGCGGCTCGCGCACGATGTCGCGTCCGCTGCCGCGCAGCAGCGGTATGGTCGCGGTAAGGTCGCCAGTCCAGGCGAAAGAGTGCCAGTCGTCGCGGATCATCTTCGTCACGTCTATCGCCATGTTCCCAGCGAGCGTCGTGCCCTGCTCGAACTTCCGCTTGGCACCGCCCCCCGCCTGCGCGTAGTCCTTCGTGAGCTCCGGCTTTCCGGTGAGCGTGCCGAGCAGGAAGCCGCTGAACGTCGTGTCGAACGCATAGCTCTCCGTGTCGAGCGTGAGCGCGCGCTGGTACACCGTCTCCTTCAGCGTCTGGTACCTGCGGTTGTTGCGCGCGCCGATGCGCAGCGCGTCATCCAGGGAAAGGTACGTGACGCCGTTCGACGGCTCAAGCGGCGCGACTCCGTCAATGCGAGGGAACACGGTGTTGGTTACGCCCTGGCGAACCGCCTCGAGCGCGATGCGCAGCGTAAGCACGTCGAGCGGACGCGCCACGTTGAACTCGTTCGTCGCGCCGGACTGCTCCCGCCAGCACGCCGTGGCGAGCGCGATGGCCGTCTCGTCCGCGTCCCTCTCGGCCTTCTCGGGTGTGAGGCATCCCGAATGCAAGAGCGCCAGAAGCGCTGCGGCGATCGCAATCCTGATGTGGCGCACGCGCATGCTCATTCCTTCCATTCCGCCGCTATCACGGCGTCCGCCCGCGCCCGCACCTCGTTGAGCGTGCCCGTCTTGACGCGATGCCACAGCTTGAGCGCGTCAAGGTCCGCCACCGTGACCCCGTGCCCCCAGTCGTCGTAGAACGGATCGATGTTGCGCGGCACACCAAGGTCCACGAAGAGCACGTTGCGGTCCGCCACCGCCGAACGCATGTCCGCCGTGACCACTGGCTGCGCGGAATCCACCGCGCTCAGCACGATGTCCGCCGCCGCGAGCGCGGCAGGCAGCCCGTCCATGGAAACTACCGTAGGCGCACGGTCGCCGAACATGCCGACGTCAGGCAACCTCCTGTGGTACGCCCACGTCACCCGCGCGCCCGTGCGCGCCAACGCCTCAACCGCGCCCGTGCCAACCATGCCCGTACCGATCACGAGGACATGCGCCTTCGCGTCGAGTCCCCCGTGGACGTTCAGGTAGCGCACCGCCACCTGGTCGATCTCCGCCACGTGCAAGAGCCCCTCCACCTCGTGCCGCACGGCCTTAGCCACGCGCATGATCTCCGCGCCGGCACGGCGTATCGACGGCCCCGACCAGCCGTTGGCCGCCGCCTCGTCCAGCGCGTCCTTCATCTGCGAGACGATGTGGTTCTCGCCAAGCAGCGACGACTCCAGCCCCGCCGTCACGCGCACCAGGTGGCGGAACGCCTCGAACCCGCGGAAGACGAACTGCTCCTCTTCCGCGAGCCTGTCGAACCCCACCAGGCGGCGCAGGAGCGCTAGCGTGTCGGGATCCGGCGCCGCCCGCACGACCAACTCCACGCGGTTGCAAGTGTTCAAGATGAAGAATTCGCGTACGCCGCGCACGCGCGCGACAAGCCGGCCGACGGCCACCCGCTCTTCAGACGGCAAATGGTACGGCGCGCGCTTGCGCGAAGGCAGCAGCGCGTCGCTCGTGCCCATTACGATCAGCTCCAACGCCTCGCTGCCGTCCAGCAGCGCCGCTATCTCGTTCTTGGCGTCGCGCGCCGCCGCGCAGTCCTGCCCGCTTGTGGACACCGCCACCGCCAGGTCGCCCACACGCACCGTCGCGGGCGTCGTGAAGTCGCCGTCCGCCCAGTTGAGGTCGGCACAGCAACACGGCACATGCGCCGCGCGCGCGTCGTCGAGGACCGCGCGGTTCACGTGCTTGTCGTCAGTGCAGGCGAACACGAGCATGTGCCCCGCCGCGTCGCCGGCGCGCCACTCGCGGCGCGTCCAGCCGATGCGCCCCGCCGCCGCCAGCTCCGACAGCTCCTCCACCGCCTCGGGACATACCAGCTCCACCCCAGCCCCCGCGTCAAGCAGGGACATGACCTTGCGACGCCCGACCTGCCCCCCGCCGACGACCAGCGCTGGCCGCCCGTCGAGGATCAGGTTTATCGGCACTGTCTGCCGCCGAGGTCTTTCCGTGCGATGCATGCTCTATATTCTACCAAAAAATTGACGCGCATCACCGCTCCTCTGCCGCAGGCAGGTGGCCGGCCCAGATGTAGTCGATGCGGCACGTGCCGGTGACGGGCGAGCCGTCGGCGGAGAACGAAAGGCGGAACTGCTTCACGCCCCCGATGCGCGGCATGGGCACGGTGTAGACGGCGTCGTCCACGTCCTGCGGCTTCACGTCGAACGCCACGGAGTTTGCCTCCTTCCACTCCGGCGTGCCGTCCGTCTGCCACCAGAGGCGCATCTTGCCGGAATCTGTGTGGTTCATCATCTTGATGCGCACGGCATTCGCGCGGTCCGGCGTGAAGGCGACGCCCGTGTCGCGGTCGTCGGGAGAGACGAGGCACGCACCGGCGGCGTTCAGCATCGCGATCACGTAGTAGTCGCCGCAGACGAGCCGCACGGGGAACGACTCGCTGTTCCAGAACGCGACCTTCCCCGGAAGGAACCGGTAGTCCGTGCCCGTGTTCTCCGCGCGCCAGCCCTGCGCGTCGAGCGGCTTCGAGAAGTCCCACGCGCCGAACGTGCGCGCGCCGGCGGGCAGCACGTGCACCGCCGTGC